>DASVTJ010000400.1:0-4210 GCA_036387635.1 Duganella sp. | reverse complement strand
ATTTTTAAAGGCCACGTCCACGAGATCAAGGAGCTGATGAAGAAGTCGCGCGAGCTGGGCATGCAGACTTTCGACCAGTCGCTGTTCGATTTGCACGAAGCGGATATGATTACGTACGAGGACGCGCTGCGCAACGCCGATTCCGTCAACGACCTGCGCCTGGCCATCAAGCTCGAAGGCAAGGCGACCAAGAACCGGGATCTCTCGGCCGGCACCGAACATCTGGGCATCATCTGACAAGGTAACCATCATGAGCACCATCTTCGACATCTCCGCCGACAGCCTGACGGGCGCGCCCGTCGACCTGCGCCAGTACCAGGGCCAGGTCCTGTTGATCGTCAACACCGCCAGCAAGTGCGGCTTCACGCCCCAGTACAAGGGCCTCGAGCAGGTCTACCAGCAGTTCAAGGACAAAGGCGTGACGGTGCTCGGCTTCCCGTGCAACCAGTTCGGCGCCCAGGAGCCGGGCCAGGCCGACGAAATCGGCGCTTTTTGCGAGAAAAACTACGGGGTCACCTTTCCGCTGTTCGCCAAGGTCGACGTCAACGGCGACCACGCGCACCCGCTGTTCGTCAAACTCAAAAAGGACGCCCCCGGCATTCTCGGCACCGAGGGCATCAAGTGGAACTTCACCAAATTCCTGGTCCGCAAGGACGGCACCGTCTTCAACCGCTACGCCCCGGCCACCAAGCCGGAGGACCTGATCGCCGACATCGAAAAGCTGCTGGCCGAATAAACCGGCGCGAAATTGTCCGCACAGCTTGAAATTCTGAACACATATTCGAAACACGCATTCTGAAAAACGTGCCTTGGGTTAACTTTTCGGTAATAATGACCCCTGGTCCTTTCCCGTCGAATCCGTTGAACTATGTCCGTGTTTGGAAAATTATTGTCGCCCTGGCTACGGATGGGGATGTACTCCAGGCTGTTCGTGCCCATTTTCATCGTCATCACGCTGGTGGTGGGGGTGCGCTACACGCTGCTGTTCCAGGCCGAAAGCGCCGGCGCCAACGCCCGCTACCAGCAGGATGCCAGCGACATCGGCATCTATCTGCACAAGGCGTTGACGCCGGCGCTGCTGCCGGCGCCGGGCGCCTCGCCCGACCGCGCCGCCCTCGATAGCACGCTGGCAGACGCCCTGCTGCTCAGCCCCGACTTGGTCGCGGCGCGCCTCGATTTCGCCAGCGGCCATCTGGAGGCGCTGCGCTCGCCGCTGCCGCCGGCGGATTTTCCCGGCTGGTTCGGCAAGCTGCACGCGCTCGAACCGATCCACCGCCACATCTACATCGGCACCGCCAGCCTGGCGCTGGAATTCCAGCCCACGCTGCCGGTGGCGGGCGTGTGGCGCACCGTCAAACAGCAGATGATCATCACCACGATCAACGTCGGCGTCATCTACACGCTGCTGGGGATTATCATCTTCGCCAACAAGCGCATGCTCAAGCGCCTGAACCACGCCACCAACCGCTTTCAGGGCGGCGACCATGACGTGCGGCTGCCCGTGGGCGGCACCCTGGAGGGACGCATGCTGGCGCTCACCTTCAACAACATGGCGCAACGCGTGCAGGCGCTGGTCAACGAGCTGCAAATCAGCCGCAAGGGCTTGAGCGAGCAGCTCAAACACACGCTGCTGGCGCAGCAGCAGCTGCAGGCGCAGAAGGAACGCATCGAAGTGACCTTGGCGTCGATCGGCGACGCCGTCATCACCACCGACCTGACGGGTAAAATCGAATCGTTCAACCAGGTCGCGCAGCAGCTAACCGGCTGGCCGGAAGCGCACGCGCGCGGCATGGACCTGCATCAGGTGTTCGTGTTGGCGAATAACTTCGGCCAGCACTCGCTGCTCAAGGCCATGTCGGCGATTTACGCCGGCGGCGACGTGGTCAAGGTCGGCGATCAAAGCCTGCGCAACCGCTCCGGCCTGACCTGCACGGTGGAATACACGGCCAACGGCATCCGCGCCGCGCACGGCGAGGTGCAAGGGTCGGTGCTGGTGTTCCGCGACGTGACCGAACGCCGGCAGCTGATGCAGCAGATCTCGTGGCAAAGCAATCACGATATATTGACAGGCCTGCCAAACCGCGCGGCGCTGACCACGCGCTTCGAGAGCGAGGTGGCGCGGGCGCGGGAGAACGACTATCTGCTGGCCGTGTGCCTGTTCGACCTCGATCATCTGCAGCAGGTCAACGACAAGTTGGGCCACGCCGTCGGCGACGAGTTATTGAAAAAGGCCGCCAGCCGCTTGCACGATTTCGCCGGCCAGCGGCACTACGTCGCGCGGCTCGGTGGCGACGAATTCGTGCTGCTGCTCCCGGAGATGCACACGCGCGCGTCGGTGGAGACGGCGATGGAGCGGCTGATGCAGGCGTTATCGAGCGACTATCTGTGCGAAGGCCAGACGGTGGCGATGTCCGCCAGCGCCGGCATCGCGGTCTACACCGGCAACGAGGTCAGCGCCGACAGCCTGCTGCGCCAGGCCGACCAGGCGCTGTACCAGGCCAAGATCATGGGCCGCAACCGCTATCACTTCTTCGACGCCGATCTAGACGAGGAAGTGCGCACCCACCACAACCGCCGCACCGAGGTGCGCTCGGCGCTGCTGGCGGGCGAGCTGCGGCTGTACTACCAGCCCAAGCTGGACATGCGCAAAGGCCGCATCACCGGCATGGAGGCGCTGCTGCGCTGGCAGCATCCAACGCGCGGCGTCATCGGTCCGATGGAGTTTTTGCCCATCGTCGAACACAGCGAGGTGATCGTCGACATCGGCGAGTGGGTGGTGCGCGAAGCGTTGCGGCAGTTGCAGCACTGGCGCGCCTTCGATCCGGCCTGGGTCATCAGCGTCAACATCGCCGCGCGCCACTTCCAGCACAGCGATTTCGTCGCGCGGCTCACGGCGATCCTGGCCGAGTTCCCGGACGTGCCGCCGCACATGCTGGAGCTGGAGATCCTGGAGTCGTCGGCGCTGAGCGACATCAACCAGGTGCGCGGCATCATGCTCGATTGCCAGGCGCTGGGCATCAGCTTCGCGCTCGACGATTTCGGCACCGGCTACTCGTCGATGTCGTACCTTAAACGCTTGCCGGCCGATGTGCTGAAGATCGATCAAAGCTTCGTGCGCAACATGCTGGTCGACCGCGACGATCTGCACCTGGTCAGCGCCGTCATCGGCCTGGCCAGGTCGTTCGGCCTGGGCGTCATCGCCGAGGGCGTCGAGACGGTCGAACACGGCGCGATGCTGATGCGGCTGGGCTGCGATCTGGTGCAGGGCTACGGCATCGCGCGCCCGATGCCGGCCGACGAGGTGCTGGAATGGGTCGGCCGCTTCGACATGGCGCCGACCTGGCAAGCCGCCGCCAAGCTGGCGCCCATCGTCAGCCTGCACGACGAAGAAATCGCCGCCGGCGTCGCGCCCATGCCGCAGTTCGTGCAGCCTTAAGCGCCAAGCCGCCAGCGGCTTATCGCGTCGGACGTCCGGCCAGCGCGCGGTCGATCAATTCAATCCAGTGCAGCACCGGCGTCTCCGTTCCCGATTGCAGATGCGCCGTGCAGCCGACATTGGCCGAGACGATGGTGGTGGCACCGGTGTCGGCCAGATTGGCCAGCTTGCGGTCGCGCAGTTGCAGCGACAACTCCGGCTGCAAGATCGAATACGTGCCGGCCGAGCCGCAGCACAAATGACTGTCGGCGCACAAGGCCACATCGACGCCGACCGCGCGCAGCACCCCCTCCACCTTGCCGCGTATCTGCTGGCCATGCTGCAAGGTGCACGGCGGGTGATAGGCGACGCGCTCCCTGTCCGGCTGCCCGACGCCGGCGCAGCGCCGCCCCAGTTCTTCCTCGAACTCCGCCATGACTTCGCTCAGGTCGCGCGTCAGCATCGCGATGCGCGCCGCCTTGCCGACATAGTCGGCGTCCTCCGCCAGCAAATGCCCATAGTCCTTGACGGTGGAGCCACAGCCGGACGCCGTCATGACGATGGCTTCGACCGCGCCGCTTTCCACATACGGCCACCACGCGTCGATATTGCGGCGCATGTCGCTTAAAGCTGCCGCGTGATCGTTCAGGTGATGGCGCAGCGCGCCGCAGCAGCCGGCCTTGCGCGCGACGATCAGCTGCACGCCCAGCGCGTCCAGCACGCGGGCGGCGGCCGTGTTGATGTTGGGCGCCATCGCCGGCTGCGCGCAGCCTTCCAGCACCAGCATCTTGCGCG
>DASVTJ010000399.1:0-2611 GCA_036387635.1 Duganella sp. | reverse complement strand
GCTGCGCGGATGGCTTTCCGGCTCGCCGTAGCGCTGGTTGACCTGGCCGTAGCGCGGTTCGCGCACATCGCGCACGTCGGCGCCGGCGCGGTTGGTCGGATCGCGCTCGGCCGCCTCGATGGCCACGCGCACCCAGCCCTGATCGCCGAGGTTGAAGCCGGTCGATCCGCGCAAGGTGCGTTGCTGGCCGTCGCCTTCCTTGTACTCGCCGTAACCGACTTCGATCTCGCCGCCGGCCGCGCCTTTTTTGAGGATGATGTTGATGACGCCGGCGATCGCGTCGGAGCCGTACTGGGCAGCCGCGCCATCGCGCAGCACCTCGATGCGTTCGATGGCCGCCAGCGGAATCGCGTTCAGATCGACCGGCGCCGAGCCGCGTCCTTGTGTGCCGTTGACGTTGACCACGGCCGACGTGTAGCGGCGCTTGCCGTTGACCAGCACCAAGGTTTGATCGGGCGACAGGCCGCGCAGCTGGGCCGGGCGGACGGCATCGCTGGCGTCGGCGCCGGACGGGCGCGGGAAATTCATCGACGGCACCAGGCGGCCCAGCACGGTAGCGAGCTCGGTCGAGCCGCTGGCCTGCAGTTCGCGCGCGCTGATGATGTCGACCGGCGACTCGGAATCGATGGTGCGGCGGTTCTTGGCGTAGGTACCGGTGACGACCACCGACTGCAGCTCGCCGTCGGCGGGCGCGTCCTGGGCGAAGGCGGGGATGACGATGGTGGCGATCAAGCTGCTCAGCAGCAGCGGTGTGGCGATATGGCGCGAAGGCATGTGGCGGTCTCGAGTGACGATTATAGTGCCACAGCATATCAGCGCGTCAATTGAACACCAACGAACCATTGCGTCTAAGGTTATATCGGAACATGAATGCCACAACTGCCAGGCGCGGCCTGGCGATGCAAGCCAGAAAAAACGGACGGGGGGTTTTTATTGGCCGGGGTTGGGCAGCGTGGCGTGGATGGCGTCCACTTGCGCGATGATTTCCGGCGACAGCGTGGTGTCGAGGGCGTCGATGTTTTCCTTGAGCTGTGCCAGGCTGGTGGCGCCGATGATGGTCGAGGCGACGCACCAGCGGCCGTAGCACCACGCCAGCGCCAGCTGCGTCGGCGTCAGGCCGTTGTCGCGCGCCAGCGCGGTATATTGCGCCACCGCCGCCAGCACCGTCGGGCGCAGGTAGCGCGGACTCCACGTCGGCGGGAAGATCGTCAGCCGGCCGCGCGCGTTGGGGTCGTCATGGTATTTGCCGCTCAACTGGCCGAACGCCAGCGGGCTGTACGCCAGCAGGCCGACGTTTTCGCGGTAGCAGGTTTCGTCCAGCAGGCTGGTCTCGTAGTGGCGCGCCGTCAGGTTGTACAGGTTCTGGATCGAGGCGATGCGCGGCAAGCCCTTCATCTCCGATTGCTTGATGAATTCGCTCACGCCCCAGCTCGATTCGTTGGAGACGCCGATCGCGCCGATCTTGCCTTCCTTGATCAACTCGCCCAGCGCGGCCAGGGTGTCTTCGATCGCCACGCATTCGCGTTCGAGTTCGGGATTGAAGACGCTGGCGCCGAAGATCGGCACGTTGCGGCTGGGCCAGTGCAACTGGTATAAATCGATATGGTCGGTTTGCAGCCGTTGCAGGCTGGTGTCGACCGCCGCGCGCAGGTTGGCCGCGTCCAGGTTGCGGCCGGCGCCGCGCACCCAGCCGATGTTGGGATTGGGGCCGGAAGCCTTGGTCGCCAGCACCACCTTGTCGCGCATGCCGCTCTTTTTGAGCCAGCTGCCGATGAAGCGCTCGGTCGCACCCTGCGTTTCCGCGCGCGGCATGACCGGGTACATTTCCGCGGTGTCGATGAAGTTGATGCCGCGCTCGAGCGCGTAGTCGAGCTGGCTGTGGGCGTCCGCTTCGGTGTTTTGCTCGCCAAACGTCATCGTCCCCAGGCAAATCTTGGTGACGTTCAGATGGCTTGTACCCAGTTGAATCTTCTGCATGCCTGCTCCTCAATGTTCCTTAATGTCCGCGCACCGCTTGCGCGCAATCGTTGACCAGCGCCGGGCCGGCGTAGATCAAGCCGCTATAGAGCTGCACCAGTTGCGCGCCGCAATCCATTTTGACCTTGGCGTCCGCGCCGCGCATGATACCGCCGACGCCGATAATCGGCACGGTGTCGCCCAGCTCGGCATTGAGCAGGCGGATGACGGTGTTCGACAGCTGGAACACCGGCGCGCCCGACAGGCCGCCCGCCTCGGCGCCATGGCGCATGCCGGTCACGGCGTCGCGGCTCAGCGTGGTGTTGGTGGCAATGACGCCGTCGATCTTGTGGCGCAGCAGCGCGTCGGCGATGTTCTTGACCTGGTCGCCGTCCATGTCCGGCGCGATCTTCAACGCCAGCGGCACGTAGCGCTTGTGCTTGTCCGCCAGGCGCGACTGCGCGTCCTTCAGCAACGCCAGCAAGCCGTCGAGCTCGGAGCCGCCTTGCAACTGGCGCAAGTTCTTGGTGTTGGGCGACGAGATGTTGACCGTCACATAGCTGGCGTACGGATAGACTTTTTCCAGGCAGTGCAGGTAGTCGTCGGCCGCGCGTTCGATCGGCGTGTCGGCGTTCTTGCCGATGTTCAGGCCCAG
>DASVTJ010000398.1:0-1818 GCA_036387635.1 Duganella sp. | reverse complement strand
CGGCTCGCATCCGGGCGTGTTCTGGCCGGTGGTCAACGATCCGAAGCAGTACAGCCGGGTCGACATGACCAGCCTGTTCCTGCATGAGGGGGTGCCGGGCCACCACCTGCACGCGGCGCTGCTGAAGGAACTCGACTTGCCCGACTTCCGCAAATTCAGCACCGAAAATCCCAACAGCGCGGCCTATACCGAAGGCTGGGCCTTGTACTCGGAAACGCTGGGCCGCGAACTGGGCCTGTACGACGATCCGGCCGCCTATTACGGCCACCTGAACGCGGAGATGCTGCGCGCCGCGCGCCTGGTGGTCGATACCGGCATGCACGCCAAGGGCTGGAGCCGCGAGCAGGCCATCGCCTATCTGGCCGAAACGCTGGGTTGGGACGAGGCGCGCGCCAAAAACCAGATCGAGCGCTATATAGTATGGCCGGCGCAGGCGCTGAGCTACAAGATCGGCTCGCTGAAGATCCTGGAGCTGCGCGCGCGGGCGCAGCAGGCGCTGGGCGACAAGTTCAGCTATCCGAAATTCCATCAGGTGGTGATCGGCGACGGCACGCTGCCGCTGCCGATCCTGGAGGCGCGCGTCGACCAGTGGATTGCCGCCAGCAAGTAGCCGCCCTCTTGCGTCATGGTCTGGCGACTGCTGCGTCCGAAAACGTAGGGTGGATTAGCCGCAGGCGTAATCCACCACGTATGCGCCGCCGACCGAGCATGGCGGATTACGCTGGCGCTAGTCCGCCCTACGGTGTTACAAAATCCGGGCGCCCGCCCGCCTGCCGACGACGTTATTTGGCCGGGCCGCTCATCACGTTCAGCACGGCCAGCGTCATCGCCTGGGCGGCGGTCTTGATCGACGGCTCCGGCACCGGCGCGTAATACGGCGAGTGGTTGAAGGCGATCGGCTTGCCGCCCGGCTTGTCGGCTTCGGCCACCGCCTTCGGATCGTAGACGCCGGTGAAGAAGAACATCGACGGGATGCCTTCGTTGGCGTACACCGAAAAATCCTCGCTGGCCGTCATGGCCGGCATGCGCGAGACGTTGGCGTCGCCGAAGGCTTGCTTGAGCACGCCCTCGGTGCGCGTGACGAGCGCGTCGTTGTTGATGATGGCCGCGCCGCCGGTGATCAGCTCGACATCGGGGGCCGGCGCGTCGGCCATCGCCGCCGAGGCGTTGGCGATGCGGCGCACGCCGGCCAATATCTTGGCGCGCACTTGCGGGTTGTAGGTGCGGATGGTGCCGCGCACCTTGACCGAATCGGGGATGATGTTGCCGACGCTGCCGCCGTTGATGGCGCCGATGGTCACCACGCCGAATTCCTTCGGATCTTTTTCGCGGCTGATGACGGTTTGCACGTCGACCACGAAGCGGGCGGCGATGGTGATCGGATCGAGCGCCTTGTCCGGGGCCGAGCCGTGACCGCCACGGCCCTTGAAGGTGATCTCGATCGCGTCCGAGTTCGACGACACCGGGCCGCTGTTGTAGCCGATGGTGCCGTAAGCCAGCGGCCACGAGTGCAGCGCGAACGCGTAGTCCGGTTTCGGGAAACGCTTGAACAGGCCGTCGTCGAGCATGGCCTTGGCGCCGGCGACGATTTCCTCGGCCGGCTGGCCGATGAACATCAGCGTGCCCTTCCATTGAGCTTTCATCGCCACCAGGGTGCGCGCCGCGCCCAGCCAGGCGGTCATGTGGACGTCGTGGCCGCAGCTGTGGGCGACCATCGTGTCCTTGCCGTCGAGCGTGGCGTGGGCCTTGCTGGAGTACGGAAAGCCGGATTTTTCCTCCATCGGCAGGCCGTCCATCTCGGTGCGCACCAGCACGGTC
>DASVTJ010000397.1:0-4508 GCA_036387635.1 Duganella sp. | reverse complement strand
AACGCATCGCGCCGGCCGAGATCCTGCGCGGCGATAACGCCGACCTGTTCGAGGAGGCGGTCAGCTGCCACGTCAACCGGGTGCCGGACTGGCACTTCGACGTCGTCACCGGCCACAAGTCGCTGCTCGATCAATTGAGCGTGGCGACGTTGACCGGCTTCGGCGCCGACGGTTTGGGCGCGGCGTTCGGCGCGGCCGGCGCGCTGCTACGCTACGCCCAGTCGACCCAGGGACGCTGCCTGCAGCACGTGCGCAGCCTGAGCACCGAGACCGAGAGCGAATTCATTGGCCTGGACGCGGCCACGCGCCGCAACCTGGAACTGACCGAGACCATACGCGGCCAGGAGTCCCCTACCCTGTTCTCGCTGCTGGACCACTGCCGCACGGCGATGGGTTCGCGCCTGCTGCGCTACTGGCTTCACCACGCGCGCCGCGACCAGGGCATCGCGCGCTCGCGCCACCAGGCCATCGCCGCGCTGGCGCAGGCCGACGCCACCGGCGGCCTGTCGCACACCCTGGCGCAGGTGCCAGACATCGAACGCATCACCACGCGCATCGCGCTGCTGTCGGCGCGCCCGCGCGACCTGGCCAGCCTGCGCGACGGCGTCAAGCAACTGCCTGCGCTGCGCCACGGCTTGCAGCGCGCGCTGACCGATCCGAATGGTTTGCTCAACGCGATTTACAGCGACCTGTCGTCGCCCGAGGAATGCCTGGACCTGCTGGTGCGCGCGGTGGCGCCGGAGCCGGCCAACATGGTGCGCGACGGCGGCGTGTTCGCGCGCGGCTTCGACGCGGAGCTCGACGAGCTGCGCGCGCTGTCGGAAAACGCCGGCCAGTTCCTGGTCGACCTGGAGACGCGCGAGCGCGCCCGCACCGGCATCGCCAACCTGCGCGTGGAGTACAACCGCGTGCACGGCTTCTATATCGAGGTGACGCACGGCCAGACCACCAAGGTGCCGGACGACTACCGCCGCCGCCAAACCTTGAAGAACGCCGAGCGTTACATCACGCCCGAACTGAAGGCGTTCGAGGACAAGGCGCTGTCGGCCCAGGACAAGGCGCTGGCGCGCGAGAAGCTGCTGTACGACCAGCTGCTGGCCGACCTCGCGCCGTTCATCGGCTGCCTGCAAACCATCTCCAAGGCGCTGGCGCAGCTCGACGCGCTGGTGTCGCTGACCGACCACGCGCTGCGCCACAACTGGTGCGCGCCGCAGCTGGTCGACGGCCCATGCATCAACATCGTCGAGGGCCGCCATCCGGTGGTGGAAAACCAGATCGAGCGTTTCATCGCCAACGATTGCCGCTTCGTCCACGAGCGCCGGCTGCTACTGATCACCGGCCCTAACATGGGCGGTAAATCGACCTTCATGCGACAGGTGGCCTTGATCACCCTGCTGGCTTACGTGGGCAGCTACGTGCCGGCCACCAGCGCGACGATCGGCCCGATCGACCGCATCTTCACCCGCATCGGCGCCACCGACGACCTGGCCGGCGGCCGCTCCACCTTCATGGTGGAGATGACCGAATCGGCGGCGATCCTCAACGGCGCCACCGAGCATTCGCTGGTGCTGATGGACGAAGTGGGACGCGGCACGTCGACCTTCGACGGCCTGGCGCTGGCGTGGGCGATCGCGCGCCACCTGATCGACACCAGCCGCAGCTTCTCGCTGTTCGCCACCCACTACTTCGAGCTGACGCAGCTGCCCGAGAGCCATCCAACGGCGGCCAACGTGCACCTGTCGGCGGTCGAGCACAAGGACAGCATCGTGTTCCTGCACGCGGTGCAGGACGGCCCGGCGTCGCAAAGCTACGGCTTGCAGGTGGCGCAGCTGGCCGGCGTGCCGCAGTCGGTGATCAAGGCGGCGCGCAAGCATCTGGCGCGCCTCGAAGCGCAGGCGCTCGACGCCACGCCGCAGCTGGACCTGTTCGCGGCGCCGACCGCCGACGCCAACGACGAAGTGCTGGAATCACCTGTCGGCGCCGGCCAAGGCGAAAGCCCGGCGATGCGCGAACTGCTCGACGTGCTCGACGACCTGGACCCCGACGCGCTGACCCCGCGCGAAGCGCTCGATCGCCTGTACCAGATCAAGCGCCTGACGGAGACGGCGCAGGCATGACGCGCGCCGCGCGCAGGCGGGTGCTGAGGCGGTCCATCGGGCTGGCCAGCGCGTGGTCGGTCACGGCGGTGGCCGCGCTGGCCGCGCTGGCGCTGGCGCCTGCGCACGCGGCGTCCAACGGCCGCGGCTTCCAGTTCGGCGTGATCGGCCATCCATTCAAGAACGGCGCCGACGAATCGATGCTCAAGCACGCCATCGCCAGCGCCATGCAGTCCACGCCGGCCTTCATCGTCGCCACCGGCATCAAGGCCGCCGACGAGCCTTGCAGCGACAAGCTGTACGCGGCGCGCCACGCGCTGCTCGACGAGACGGCCGCCCCTGTCGTCGTCTCGCTGGCCGGCAGCGACTGGGCCGGCTGCCGCAATTCGGCCGGCCGTTCGAACGCGATCGACCGCCTGAACCGCCTGCGCGAATTGTTTTACGGCGAGCCAGAGTCGCTCGGCGCCAAGCGCCTGCCGCTGACGCGTTTGTCGAGCAGCGCCAAGTTCCGCAGCTACGCCGAGAATGCGCACTGGGAGTATGGCAAGGTGCTGTTCGCAACGATCAATATGCCGGCCAATAACAACCACTATCGGCCGGAGGCGGGCCGCAACAGCGAATACGAGGACCGGCTGGTGGCCAACCGCGCCTGGCTGCATCGTCTGTTCTTGCTGGCCGCGCGCCAGAAGATGCACGGCGTGGTGCTGTTCTCGGACGGCGCCGTCGGGCTGCAGGTGGAGGAAGGCTTTTCGCTGCTGCCGCGCTTCGAGTCGAAGCAGGATGGCTTTGCGGAGCCGCGCCGTCAAATCAAGACGCTGGCGGAGAAATTCAAGGGCAAGGTGCTGCTGGTCGATACCCAAACCGGAAGTTCCGGCTGGACCGAGCCGGCCATCGATTGGCGCGGCAATGTGGGACATTTGAGCGTGGCCGCCGAATGGGCCGAGGTGCGCGTCAATCCCGACACCGCCACCCTTTTCAGCACCAAGGGCGGCGGCGCCGAAACGGCGCCCGAGGACGACGCCAGGCGCCGTCCCTGATTCATCCGATCAGTGGATCGGGTGGATGGCGACGTGGTCGCCGTCTTCGCCTTCGTCGTCCTCGTCACCGTGGTGGTGGCCGTGGGCGCCGTGCACGTGGCCGTGGGCGATTTCCTCGTCGGTCGCTTCGCGCACGTCGGTGACGTTGAGCGAGAAACGCAGCGCCATGCCGGCCAGCGGGTGATTGCCGTCCAGGACGACCTTGTCGTCGGCGATGTCGGTCACCGTGAAGATCAGCGCTTCGTCGGCGTCGTCGCCGTCCGGCATGCCTTCGAATTGCATGCCCACTTCCAGCGGCTCTGGCAGGCGGTTGCGCGGCTCGACCTTGACCAGCGCGGCGTCGTAGTCGCCGAACGCGTCTTCCGGTTCGATCTGGATGATCGACGAATAACCGACTTCCTTGCCGTCCAGTTCTTCTTCGATTTTCGGCAGCGTGTTCTCGTAGCCACCATGCAGGTAGACCATCGGTTGACGGCCGTCTTCGATCAGATTGTCCTGTGCATCGGACAGTTTGTAATCCACAGTCACGACCGTGTTCTTGGCAATCTTCATTGGAATTTCCTTTCTGTTATAAGCAGCCAGATTATACCTTTAATCGCTGGCGCACCCGACCCGCACGACACGCGCCGCCGGCCCGCCCTCCCCGGGTCCGCCCCTATGTCCGGGGCGCGGGTTTATAATGCGGTATGAAAAAAATACCGCTCCTCGGCGACATCACGCCGGCGCAGTTCCTGCGCGACTACTGGCATAAAAAGCCACTTTTGATCCGTAACGCCGTTCCCGGCTTCAAACCTCTGTTGACCCTGGATGCGCTGGCCAAGCTGGCCTCCACCAACCACGCCGAATCGCGCCTGATCGCCGCCGTCGACGGTGAGTGGTCGATGCAGCACGGCCCGCTGGAAAGCCTGCCGCCGCTGACGCAAAGGGAATGGACCTTGCTGGTGCAAGGCGTCAACCTGTTCGACGCCAAGGCCGACGCGCTGCTGCGCCAGTTCCGCTTCATCCCGGACGCCCGCCTCGACGACCTGATGGTCAGTTTCGCCACCGACGGCGGCGGCGTAGGGCCGCACTTCGATTCGTACGACGTGTTCCTGCTGCAGGCGCAGGGGCAGCGCCGCTGGCGCATCGGCCCGCAAAAGGACCTGAGCCTGGTCGACGGCCTGCCGCTGAAGATCCTGGCCAATTTCAAGCCCAACGAGGAATTCGTGCTCGATCCGGGCGACATGCTGTACCTGCCGCCGCACTACGCGCACGACGGCGTGGCCATCGGCGATTGCCAGACCTATTCGATCGGCTTCCGTTCGCCGTCGTACCAGGAGCTGGGCGAGGCGTTCCTGCAATTCATGGCCGATTCGATCGACCTGCCGGGCCGCTA
>DASVTJ010000396.1:0-3031 GCA_036387635.1 Duganella sp. | reverse complement strand
TTGCGGATAGGTCAGCACCAGTTCGGCCGCCACGTTGGGCGTGAAGAAGTAGGAGACGTCGATTTCGGGGATGGTCTTGTCGCTGACGGTGATGCGGTCGGAGGCGCCCGCGCCGCCGAGCGGGGCCGATTTGTCGGCCGGCTCCAGGTGCACGGCGCGCACGCGCACCAGCCATGGCGACTCTTGCGCCACGGCGCTGTTCATTGCGAGGCCCGTCAGGTTCAGGGCGGCCAGGGCTGCTATTGCGACTGTTGTTGCGGCGATACGCTTGCTCATTTCACTTCCTCTTTGATGTCGTTATTAATTAAGCTCTACTGAGTAATCTGTACTAAGTAACGAGATCAGTCTATTGATCTGGAGCATGAAAATCTTTGATCCAAGTCAAAAATGGAAATATTACTTGTCGGATGCAGAATTAATGTGGCCGGTGTAGTATCGACAAAGGTGCGTTCCGCCAATCGAAAAATCATGGAGATGTATATGGCTAAGCTCAACGTCAACGGCGTGGTACGCGAATTCGAGGCGGAGGACGACACGCCGCTGTTGTGGGTCATACGCGAACAACTGGGACTGACCGGCACCAAGTACGGCTGCGGCGTGGCGCAATGCGGCGCCTGCACCGTGCATATCGACGGCGAACCGTCGCGCAGCTGCGTGCGGCCGGTGTCCACCGTCACCGCCGAACAAAAAATCACCACCATCGAGGGTTTGTCCAAGGACGGCTCGCACGCGATCCAGAAAGCCTGGGCCGCGCTCGATGTGCCGCAGTGCGGCTTCTGCCAGTCCGGCATGATCATGGCCGCCGCCGCGCTGATACGCGAAAAGCCGAAAGCGACCGACGCCGATATCGATACGGCGATGACCAACATCTGTCGATGCGGCACCTACAACCGGGTGCGCGCCGCGATCCACGTGGTGGTCAAGGGCGGCGACCCGGCCAGCGCGGGACTCAATATCCAGCGCGTTGAAGGGAGCAAGGCATGAGCGGCCCGGTGGTGCTTTCAGCTTCGCGCCGGGGCTTCCTGAAGGGCGCGGCCGCCGGCGGCCTGGTGGTGGCGTTCCATATTCCGTTCGACGCGGTGGCGGAGGGCGCCGCCGCTTCCTCATCGGCTTCGTCTTCCGCCTCCAAGGGCACGCCGGAGGTCAACGCGTGGGTGGTGGTCAAGCCGGACGACACCATCGTGATTCGCATCGCCCGCTCCGAAATGGGCCAGGGCACGTTGACCGGCCTGGCGCAGCTGGTGGCCGAGGAACTGGACGCCGACTGGTCCAAGGTCACCACCGAGTATCCGACGCCGGGCCAGAACCTGGCGCGCAAGCGCGTGTGGGGCAGCTTCTCCACCGGCGGCAGCCGTGGCATCCGCGAGTCCCACGACTTGGTGCGCAAGGGCGGCGCCACCGCGCGCACCCTGCTGGTGCAGGCGGCGGCCGACGCGTGGAAGGTGCCGTCGTCCGAATGCGTGGCCGCCGTCAGCGTGATCACGCACGAGGCCAGCGGCCGCTCGATCAGCTACGGCAAGGTGGCGGAGGCGGCGTCGAAGCTGAGCGCTCCGAACGAGGTGATGCTGAAGGATCCGAAGGACTGGAAGCTGGTCGGCAAGCGCCTGGCGCGCCTCGACACCGTCGACAAGACCACCGGCGCGCAAATCTACGGCATGGACATCACGATGCCCGGCATGCTGAACGCGGCGATCAAGGATTGCCCGGTGTTCGGCGGCACGGTCAAGAGCTTCGACGCGACCGCGATTGAAAAGCGTCCCGGCGTGAAGAAGGTGTTCAAGGTCGGCGACAGCGCGGTTGCCGTGGTGGCCGACACGTGGTGGCGTGCCAAGTCGGCGCTCGACGCGCTGCCGATCGAGTGGGACAAGGGGCCGAACGCCAACTTGTCGAGCAAGGACGTGGCGGCGACGTTGAAGGCGGCGCTGGACGCGCCCGAAGCGGTGGTCGGCAACGCCAACGGCGACGCCAGGGCGGCCATCAAGTCGGCCGCGCGCACGATCGAGGCCGTGTATTCGTTCCCGTGGCTGAACCACGCGACGATGGAGACCATGAACGCGACGGTGATCTGGACCCCGGAGCGTTGCGAGGTATGGACCCCGACCCAGAACGGCGAGGCGGCGCTGGCCGCGACCTCCGAGGCGGCGGGCCTGCCGGCGGCCAAGTGCGATGTCTACAAGATGCATCTGGGCGGTGGCTTCGGCCGCCGTGGCGCCTCGCACGACTGGGTGACGCAGGCGGTGAAGATCGCAAAGGAGATGCCGGGCACCCCGGTGAAGCTGATCTGGACCCGCGAGGAGGACATGCTGCATGGCCGCTACCATCCGATCACGCAGTGCAAGCTGACCGCCGGCCTGGATGCCAAGGGCAACGTGACCGGTTTGCATATGCGGATCGCCGGGCAATCGATCCTGGCGTCGCTGGGCATGGCGATCAAAGATGGCAAGGACCCTGTGGTGTTCCAGGGGCTTAACGCGCCCGGGCCGGAAGCGTCGATCGGGTATTCGTTCCCGAACTTGCTGATCGATCATGCGATGCGCAATCCGCCGGTGCCGGCCGGCTTCTGGCGCGGCGTGAACCTGAACCAGAACACGATTTATCTGGAGTGCTTCCTCGACGAGATCGCGCACGCGACCAAGCAGGACCCGCTGGCGCTGCGCCGCAAACTGATGGCCGGGCATCCGAAACATCTGGCGGTGCTCAACGCGGTGGCGGAGAAGGCCGGCTGGGGCAAGCCGGCGAAGAAGGGCGTGTATCGCGGTCTGGCGCAGACCATGGGCTTCGGCAGCTACGTGGCCGCATGCGCCGAGGTGTCGGTCGACTCGAAGACGGGCAAGGTGAAGATTTTACGCATCGTGGCGGCGACCGATCCGGGATACGCCGTCAATCCGCAGCAGATCGAGGCGCAGGTGGAGGGCTCGTTCGTGTACGGGTTGTCGGCGGCGCTGTATGGCGAGTGCACGCTGAAGGATGGGCAGATGGAGCAGTCGAACTTCGATACCTATCAGGTGATGAAGCTCGACGAGATGCCGAA
>DASVTJ010000395.1:0-2147 GCA_036387635.1 Duganella sp. | reverse complement strand
CGGCGACTCGACCTCCAAGCTGATACGCGCGGCGCGCGAGGACAACAACATCAAGGCGATCGTGCTGCGCGTCGATTCGCCGGGCGGCAGCGCTTTCGCCTCGGAGCTGATCCGCCGCGAGCTGGAACTGACGCGCGCCGCCGGCAAGCCGGTGGTGGTCTCGATGGGCAACGTGGCCGCTTCCGGCGGCTACTGGATGTCGATGGCGTCCGACGAGGTGATCGCCGATCCGAACACCATCACCGGTTCGATCGGCGTGTTCGCGATCCTGCCGACCGCCGACAAGGTGATCGACAAGCTGGGCATCCACACCGCCGGCCAGCCGACCACGTGGCTGGGCGACGCCGGCAATCCATTGCGGCCGCTGGACCCGCGCTTCGCGCAGGTGATCCAGGGCAGCATCAACCATATCTACGCCGAGTTCACGACCCGCGCCGCCAAGGCGCGCAAGACGACGCCGGAGAAAATCGACGCGGTGGCGCAGGGCCGCGTGTGGACCGGCGCCCAGGCCAAGGAGCGCGGCCTGGTCGACACGCTGGGCAGCTATCCCGATGCGTTGAAGTCGGCGGCCAAGCGCGCCAGCCTTGGCGCGGACTATCGCGTGGTCTATATCGAGCGTGAGACCAGCAAGTTCGATCGCCTGGTCGACATGCTGGGCGGCTCGGCCGCGCGTGCGGTGGCGCAGGCGATCGGCACGCAGCTCAATTTGGGCGTGGCCGCCACCACCGGCTTGCCGCCAAGCGCGGCGACCGGCATCGCCAAGGATCTGGGCTGGTTGACGGAGCTGACGGCGTCGCGCAAGCCGTTCACCGCGATCACGCACTGCCTGTGCGAGTCGCCGTAATTTAGCGACGGTGTCGACCGATGAGCTTTGATGTCGGTATCCGCGCCGGCGTATCCGGCGACGAGCAAGCCTTGTCCGCGGTTGGCAAGGCCAGTTTTCTTGAGGCGTTCGCCGGTATCCTCGACGGCGCCAACATCATCGCCCATTGCGAGCGGGAACACGCGCCCGCCGTCTACCGCAATTGGCTGGCCGACGGCGCGATGCGTGTCTGGTTGGCGGAAGCGAGTCCGGGCCGGGCGCCGATCGGCTATCTGGTGCTAGCGCCGGCCAAACTGCCGATCGCCGAACCGCGCGCAGACGACCTTGAAATCAAACGCATCTATCTTTTGCACCGCTTCCAGGGGCAAAGCGTCGGCAAGCGTTTGATGGCGGCGGCGGTGGCCGATGCGCGCGCGCGCGGGGCAGGGCGCCTGCTGCTGGGCGTCTACGCCGCCAATCACGATGCATTGGCGTTCTACCGGCGCTGCGGTTTCGGGCAAATCGGCCAGCGCACCTTCCGCGTCGGCGATACCGATTACGACGATGTTATTTTCGCGTTGGACCTGGCGCGGGACGCATCAGCGGCAGCGTGATATCGAAACTGCCACGGCCATCGGCCATCGGCACGCAGCGCGCCTCGCCGCCGTGGCGGCGCGCGATCTGGCGCACCAGCGCCAGTCCAAGCCCGGCACCGCTGTTGTCGCGCGTGTTGCGGCGACGGTAGAACGGCTCGAACACCCGTTCGAATTCCGCTTCCGGAATGCCCGGCCCGTGGTCCCACACCGTCAACGTGGCCGTGTCGCCTTCGCAGGCGATGCGCACGTTCACCGGCGGTATGCCGTGCCGGTGCGCGTTCTCCAGCAGATTGCGCAGCAATCGCCGCAGCAGCCGCGGGTCGCCCTGCATGACGGCCGATTCGCCGTCGAGCACCGCCTCGTCGTAGCGCGCGCATTCCTCGGCGGCCAGCGCCAGCAGATCGAGTTCCTCGAACGCCGTGTTGTCGGCCACCGCGCCCAGGCGGCTGGCCAGCAGGATCTCGTCCAGCAAGTCATTGAGCTCGGCGATGTCCTGTTCCAGCCCCGTGCGGCGTTTCGGCTCGACGCCGTCCTTGATCAATTCCAGCGCCAGACGGATGCGCGCCAGCGGCGTGCGCAATTCGTGCGAGGCGTTGGCCAGCAGCGTCTTATGGGCGCCGACCAGCTGCTCGATATGGTCGGCGGCTCGGTTGAAGCTGAGCGCCAGCCGCGCCACTTCGTCCTTGCCCTCGACCCGCACGCGCGCCTTCAGGTCGCCCGCGCCCAGCGATTCCACGCCGTGCTGCAGG
>DASVTJ010000394.1:0-3476 GCA_036387635.1 Duganella sp. | reverse complement strand
GGTCATTGCCGCTGCCGGCCGCCAACCTGCTGGTGCTGCCGGCGATGTGGGCGCTGTTCGAATGGGTACGCGCCTGGCTGTTCACCGGCTTTCCCTGGATGTCGTCCGGCTACGCCCACAATCACAGTCCGCTGGCCGGCTTCGCGCCGGTCATCGGCGTCTACGGCCTCGGATGGCTGGCGGCCGTCATCGCCGGCGCCCTGCTGCTGCTGCTGCACCGCACCCGCATCCAGGCGGCGACGCTGATCGTCGCCATCTCGGCGCTCGGCGTGGGTCTGACCTACCTGCAATGGACTTACCCTGAAGGCAAACCGATCTCGGTGCGTCTGCTGCAGGGGAACATCCCGCAGAGCGAAAAATTCGACGGCGCCCGCGTCATCGAGACAATGAAGCTGTACCACGACGCCATCACCGCCGCGCCGGCCGACTTGATCGCCACGCCGGAGACGGCCATCGTCATGCTGCCGCAGCAGCTGCCGCCGGACTACCTGCCCGGCCTGGCCCAGTTCCTGACGCAGACCAACAGCAACCTGATACTCGGCATCCCGATGGCCGACAGCCAAAGCGCCTACTTCAATAGCGTGATCGGCATGACGCCGCGCCAGGGCAACAGCTACTACCGCTACGACAAGCACCACCTGGTGCCGTTCGGCGAATTCATTCCGCTCGGTTTCCGCTGGTTCGTCAACCTGATGTCGATTCCGCTCGGCGACCAGACCAGCGGCGCCGACATCCAGCCGTCGTTCCCGATCAAGGACCAGCGCGTGCTGCCCAACATCTGCTACGAGGACTTGTTCGGCGAGGAGATCGCGGCGCAGCTGAACCACCCGGCGCAGGGCCAGAAGCCGGCCACGATGCTGCTCAACGTCTCCAACCTGGCCTGGTTCGGCGATACCATCGCCATCCCGCAGCATTTGCAGATCTCGCAGATGCGCACCCTGGAGACGGGCCGTCCGATGCTGCGCGCGACCAATACCGGCGCCACCGCCATCATCGACGGCCACGGCAAGGTGCTGCAGCAATTGAAGGTCAACACCTTCGGCACCCTGGCCGCGAACGTCCAGGGCACGGCCGGCAGCACGCCCTTTATCCTCTGGGGGAACAAGCTGTTTCTGCTGCTGGCGGCGCTGGCGTTGGGCGGTGCCTGGTTTTGGGCGCGGCGCGCAAAAAACCAGGCCAAAGCGGCTTAATCTCCACAGCCTGTCGGCAAAACCCGCTAAAATTGCCCCTTTAGCATAACCGCAACCGCGCGTCCCTCGCCTCGCGAGGCGCGCCATCGACCACACAAGATGCTGACATTCCAACAAATCATTCTGACCTTGCAAACCTACTGGGACAAGCAAGGCTGCGCCCTGCTCCAGCCCTACGACATGGAAGTCGGCGCCGGCACCTACCACACCGGGACTTTCCTGCGCGCGATCGGCCCGGAGCCTTGGCGCGCCGCCTACGTGCAGCCGTCGCGCCGCCCGAAGGATGGCCGCTATGGCGAGAACCCGAACCGCGGCCAGCACTACTACCAGTACCAGGTGGTGATGAAGCCGGCGCCGGAAAACATCCTCGACCTGTATCTCGGTTCGCTGGAGGCGTTGGGCCTGGACCTGAAACAGAATGACGTGCGCTTCGTCGAAGACGACTGGGAGTCGCCGACCCTGGGCGCCTGGGGCCTGGGTTGGGAAGTATGGCTGAACGGGATGGAGGTGACGCAGTTCACCTACTTCCAGCAGGTCGGCGGCCTCGATTGCAAGCCGGTGCTGGGCGAGATCACCTACGGTATCGAACGTCTGGCGATGTACCTGCAGGGCGTGGAGAACATGTATGACCTGGTGTGGACCACGTGGGAAGAAGCTGGTGAAACGAAGACGCTGAAGTACGGCGACGTCTTCCACCAAAACGAAGTCGAACAGTCGGCCTACAATTTCGAGCACTCGAACGCCGAACTGCTGTTCGCCCAGTTCAACAACCACGAGTCGGAAGCCAAGCGCCTCATCGAGCTGCAACTGACCTTGCCTGCCTATGAGCAGATCATGAAGGCGTCGCACAGCTTCAACCTGCTCGACGCGCGCGGCGCCATCTCGGTGACCGAGCGCGCCGCCTACATCGGCCGCGTGCGCGCGCTGTCGCGCCTTGTGGCGCAGGCCTACTACGAGTCGCGCGAGCGCCTGGGCTTCCCGATGGCTCCCGCCGGCACCGTCCCCGCCGCCGCTACCGCCGCCGACGCAGTTGCAAACGCAGTTGCCAAATAACGACCAAATAATATGACCCAGACTCTCCTCATCGAACTGCTGACCGAAGAACTGCCGCCGAAGGCGCTCGCCAAACTGGGCGCGGCCTTCGCCGCCGGCATCGTCAACGGCCTGAAAGCACGCGACTACCTCGACGCCGACAGCGTCGCCACCTCGTTCGCCTCGCCGCGCCGCCTGGCCGTCTCCATCACCAAAGTGCGCGCCACCTCGCCCGACAAATCGATCCGCGAAAAAGTGCTGCCGGTGTCGGTTGCGCTGGACGCCGCCGGCAACGGCACGGCGCCGCTGGCCAAAAAACTGGCCGCGCTGGGCTTCCCGAACCTGACCGTGGCCGACCTGGAACGCGCGCAGGACGGCAAAGCCGAAAGCTTCTTCCACACCTACACGGCGGCCGGCAGCGCGCTGCGATCGGGCGTGCAAGCCGCGCTGGAGGAATCGGTCGCCAAGCTGCCGATTCCAAAGGTGATGAGCTACCAGCGTCCCGACGGTGCCACCGTGCAGTTCGTGCGCCCGGTCCACAGCCTGATCGCGCTGCACGGCGCCACGGTGCTGCCACTGACCTTGCTGGGTTTGACCGCGTCGAACGTCACCGAAGGCCACCGCTTCCTGACGCCACCGGGCCAACGCGAGATCACCATCGTCGACGCCGACAGCTACGCCGCGACCTTGAAGTCCGACGGTAAAGTGCTGGCCAGCGTCGAACAGCGCAAGGAACAGATCCGCGCCGACCTGCTGGCCAAGGCCGGCGCCGATCAGGTGCTGATGCCGGAAGCGCTGCTCGACGAAGTGACCGCATTGGTCGAATGGCCGGTGGTCTACGAATGCAAATTCGAGGAGGAGTTCCTGTCCGTGCCGCAGGAATGCCTGATCCTGACCATGCAGACCAACCAGAAATACTTCGCGCTGACGGACGCCGACGGCAAGCTGCGTTCGCGCTTCCTGATCGTCTCCAACATCGCCACCGACACGCCGGACGCCATCATCGGCGGCAACGAGCGCGTGGTGCGTCCGCGCCTGTCGGACGCCAAGTTCTTCTTCGAGCAGGATAAGAAGAAGACGCTGGAATCGCGCCTGCCGCTGCTGAAAAACGTCGTCTACCACAACAAGCTGGGCACCCAGGCCGAGCGCAGCGAGCGTGTCAGCGCGCTGGCCGGCTTCGTCGCCACCCAGATCGGCGGCGACTCCGCGCTGGCCACCCGCGCCGCCAAGCTGTCGAAGGCCGACCTGCTGACC
>DASVTJ010000393.1:0-2601 GCA_036387635.1 Duganella sp. | reverse complement strand
GACCAAGGACCAGATCCTCGAGGTCTACATGAACCAGATCTACCTGGGCCAGCGCGCCTACGGCTTCTCGTCGGCCGCGCAAATCTACTTCGGCAAGAACCTGCGCGACATCACCGTGGCCGAGGCGGCGATGCTGGCCGGCCTGCCGAAGGCGCCCTCGGCCTACAACCCGGTGGTCAACCCGAAACGCGCCAAAACCCGCCAACAATACATCCTGCAGCGCATGCACATACTGGGCTATATCACGAAGGAGCAATTTGAGACCGCCAAGGCCGAGCCACTGAAGGTGAAAACCGACAGCAGCGAATTCGGCGTGCACGCCGAATACGTCGCCGAGATGGCACGCCAGCTGGTCTACGAGCAATTCAAGGAAGACACCTACACGCGCGGCCTGAACGTGTTCACCACTATCACCAAGTCCGACCAGGACGCCGCCTACCTGGCGCTGCGCAAGGGCGTGATGGACTACGAGCGGCGCCACGCCTATCGCGGCCCGGAAGCATATATCGACATCCCCGGCAACAAGGAAGAGGCCGACGACGCCATCGAAACCGAACTGGCCGACCATCCCGACAGCGACGACATCATCGCCGCAATGGTCTTGAAAGCGACGCCGCAGCAGATCGTCGCGGTGACCGCGTCCGGCGAGGAAATCAAGATCGCCGGCGCCGGCCTGGAGATGGGCCGCGCCTGGCTGTCGGAAAAAGCGCTGCCGAACAAGCGCATCCGCCGTGGCGCGGTGATCCGCGTGATGCAGGAAGGCAAAGACTGGGAGGTGACGCAAATGCCGCAGATCGAGTCGGCCTTCGTTGCCGCCAGCACCGAGGATGGCGCGATCAAGGCCATGGTCGGCGGCTTCGACTACAACCGCAACAAGTTCAACCACGTCACGCAAGCGTGGCGCCAGCCGGGCTCGTCGTTCAAGCCGTTCATCTACTCGGCCTCGCTCGAGCGTGGCCTGTCGCCGTCGACCATCATCAACGACGCGCCGATCTCGTTCGACGCCGGCCAGACCGGCGGCCAGGCCTGGGAGCCGAAAAACTATGACGGCAAGTACGAGGGCCCGATGACGATGCGGCGCGGCCTGACCAAGTCGAAAAACATGGTCTCGATCCGCATCCTGCACAAGATCGGCGCCAAGTACGGCCAGGAATACACCACCCGCTTCGGCTTCGACGCCGACAAGAACCCGCCGTATCTGACGCTGGCGCTGGGCGCGGGCAACGTCACGCCACTGCAGATGGCTGGCGCCTACGCGGTGTTCGCCAACGGCGGCTACAAGATCAACCCGTACCTGATTTCGAAGGTCACCGACGCCGACGGCAAGATCCTGTCGCAGGCCATGCCGGACAAGGCCGGCGACGAGAAGCACCGCGTCATCGACGAGCGCAACGCCTTCTTGATGGACAGCATGCTCAAGGACGTGGTGCGCTACGGCACGGCGGCCAAGGCGCTGGCGCTCAAGCGGCCCGACATCTCCGGCAAGACCGGCACGACCAACGATTCGATCGACGCCTGGTTCGCCGGCTACCAGCCCAAGCTGGTGGGCATCGCCTGGATCGGCTACGACCAGCCGAAAAACCTGGGCAACCGCGAGACCGGCGGTGGCCTGGCGCTGCCGATCTGGATCAATTTCATGCAAAAGGCGCTGAAGAATATCCCGATCGAAGAGCGGGCCGTGCCGGAGGGAGTGATGCTGGTGGGCGACGAATACTTCTATGCGGAGAACCCGCCGGGCACCGGCGTGCATAACATCGACGGGGCCACGCAAGGCACGCCGGCCGAGGAAAAAGCCAAGGACGCCGTCAAGAACGAGTTGTTCTAAAAGACCGCGCGGGTTGGCCGACAGCGCCGAAGGCGCTTCAGGCCTTCGGCGCCAGCACCACCGGGGCGCCGCCCTGGGCGGTGACGATTTCCGACAACGCCGCGAATAGCTCCGAGCTGTCACGCGTGTTGAGCCACTTGCCGTCGGTCTGGCGGTAGTGGAAACCGCCCGAGCGCGCCGCCACCCACAGTTCGCGCATGGCCGCCTGGCTGTTGACGATGACCTTCGACCCGTTGTCGATGAACTCGATTTCCAGCACGTTGCCACTGCGGCTGCATTCGACGTCGATCATGTCGTCGTCGTTCAATTGGTCCAAGGCCGCCTCGATCGCGTCGAGGGTGGCTTCGGCCTGCGCCAGGAATTCTGAATCGCCCATGCTACACTCCAATATCTATAGTCAATCCATGATTTTATCGTGAAGTCCTCTTTCCGTTCGTTTATCGGCGCAATTACCCTGTGCCTGACTGTATTGTTGAGCGGTTGCGGCCAAACCGGCCCGCTGTACCTGCCCAAGCCGCCTGCGGCCAAGTCCGCCAAGAGCGGCGACGCCAAGGTCACGCCTCCCGCCGGCGTTGGTTCACCCGCACCGGCACCCGCAATGGCGCCGGCGCCGGCCACGCCGATCGGGCAAGCCACGCCCGTCACCGGCGCGCCGGTGACGCCGTCCGAGCTTCCGTCCACTGTCCCAGCCTCCCAACAATAATCCTATGTCGCAATTTTCGTATCAAGACGGCGTGCTGCACGCCGAAGGCGTGTCGCTGAGCGCGATCGCCCAA
>DASVTJ010000392.1:0-6024 GCA_036387635.1 Duganella sp. | reverse complement strand
GTTGACCATCATGATCAGACCACGACGGGAGTGGTGATCCTTGCTGTGGGCCTTGAAGTGGCCGTTCAGTTCGTTGATGCGTGCGGTCAGCAGTGCAACTTGCACTTCTGGCGAGCCGGTGTCTTTTTGACCACGGGCGTTATCCGCGATGATCGCGGCTTTGTTGATGTTTTCTACGGACATGATATTTACCTTTAACATGCGGTGCGCGGAGTCTGAACCCTGCACACCGTGAACTTCAAAAAAAACCGGTCCGAAGACCAGACCCTAAAGTATAGCGGAAAAAGCGCCGCGTGTATCCCTGCTTGGCTACAATTTGTCCCGTCCCCCACGTTTTTGGAGGTTTTCCGATGAATAAACTGTTTCTTCTGGCAATATTCCCATGGTGTTTGAGCGGCTGCGCCAGCCTGTTCGGGCCCCCGCCGATGCCGGGCGACACCGCCGAGGTGGTCCAGGCCAAGTTCGGCCAGCCCACCGGAGCCTATAAAGACGGCGCCGACACGCTGCTGGAATACGCGCGCGGACCGCTGGGCCAGTACACGTACATGGCGCGCATCGGCCCGGACGGCAGGATGCGCTCGTTCGAGCAGGTGCTGACGGGCCAGAAGTTCGGCACCATCAAGATCGGCCGCGATACCAAGGAAAGCGTGCTGCGCATTATCGGCCGGCCATCGAAGCAGGTGCGGTATTTCAGTGTCGATGGCGACGTCTGGCAATATCGCTACAAGGAGAACGACGTCTGGAACTCGCTGATGGACGTGCAGTTCGACCGCAACGGCGTGGTCCAGGCGCTGGTCAACGGCCCCGACGAGGAACGCGAGCCGCGCTGGCTCCGGTAAGCTGATTGTTGCTCCATACGCTGCCGTATGCACGGTAGGACGAGTCCGACGTCCAGTTTAGCGCCGCGCCGATGCAATCTTTTCCCGGTGATTGATATGATTTGACTATAGTAAAAGCAACCCACTCCGGAGAATTCATGCCTTTTTGTACGCCGTCCGCACGCTACGCTTTCCTCGCCGCATCCGTTATCGCCCTGACCACGGCCACCGCCATGGCATGGGCCGAGCCGTCGGCGGCGCTGGATCGCGTCAGCATGTCCGTCGGCGCGTTCTACACCGACCCGCGCATCAAGGTCGAAGGCGACACCAACTATGGCCGCATCGATACCGGCACCTACAACTCGAGCAGCGTGACCTTGCCGCGCGCCAAAGCCAGCGTGCTGATCGGCGACTCGCACGGCATCGACTTCGATTACTACCGCTACGATAAGGAATACAACCCGAGCCTGACCGGCAGCACTAATGTCAACGGCCTGCCGCTGACCGGAACCGGCAAGCTCAACGCACAGCTGAAGCTGGATCTCGCCGATGTCGCCTACAAGTGGTGGCTGGGCAGCGGCGCGCACGTGTTTGGCGTGGGCGTGGGGGCGGCCTACTACCGCGCGCGCATCGATGGCACCGCGAACGGTGTGCTGAACGGCATCAGCGGTAACGCCCGCTACTCCGAGAACGAGAGCGCCTACGCGCCGCTGGTGGAACTGGGCTGGCGCCATCAGTTCTCGCCGCAGCTGCGCATGTATGCCGACGCCAGCGGCATCAAAAAGAATGGCGGCAGAATCAACGGGCATATCTACAGCGGCGCGGTCGGCGTGGAATGGTATGTGACGCCGATGGTCGGCATCGTCGCCGAGTACAACGCGTCGAAGATCAGCTTGAAGCGTGAGCGCGATGACTCGGCCGTCAACATCCGCTTGAATGGCCCCGCTGCTTACGTCAAGGTACGGTTCTAAGGAATTACGCGGGGCGGATTGGCCGAAGGCGTAATCCGCCGTATGTGGAGCCGAAGATGCTCGGATTTACAGGACAGCCCGGCCAGGCGGCATCGCCGCTGGCCGGCATTTATTCCGCAGCGAATAGCGCGGCCAGGCCAGCCTGGCCGCCGGCGCTCACTTCCAACACGCGCGACGCTTCGCCTCTCCGCAGCCAGCCTCGCTCGATGAAGTTATCGAGCAGCGCGACCGCCAGCGGTCCGGCGAAATGGTCGCGCCGTTCGGACCAGTCGACACACCCATATAATAATCGCGCGGGTGCGGGGTTACGCACCACGATTCCCAGCTCGCGCAGCCGTTGCGTCCCCTCCCCGGCCAGCGTATAGTCATGACCGTCATGGCTCTGCACTACCCATCCTTTTTCGACGAAACATCGGCACAGGTCCACGCCAAGCACTCCCGCCAGATGTCCGTAGCAGCTGCGCGCGTGACGCAGGCCGCGCATGGCGGGCGCTTGCCAGCGGGTGGACTCGGGGAGCGCGCCATCGGCCACCCGCAGCAGCGCCTCCAGCGCGTGCGCGACGTTTCCATCGGCGAGCATATAGTAGCGATGCCGGCCCTGCGCGCGCACCGTCGCCAGGCCTTCGTCCACCAACAACTTGAGGTGCTGTGACGCAGTGGGCGCGGCCACGCCGGCATGGCGCGCGAGATCGGTGGCGGTATAGAACCTGCCGTCGAGCAGGCGCGAGAGCATCAGCGCTCGCGTCGGATCGCCGATGGCCGCCGCCACGCGCGCAAAGCGCGGTTGCGCGGCCTGGCTCACTTGCCACCCATCGGCGCGTTGATCGCAACGTTGGTCGAGCCCGGGAGTCCATCGGCGCTGGGCTGGACTTCAAAAATCACAGCGATCATTTGACGCTCCCCGGATCAAGATCCGTCATTGTAAAACAGCCGCCGTGTCGGCAGCCGCGAGACCGAACGTGCCGCCGACAACTTCGGTGAAGGTGCGCTCCTCGCGCAGGATGAAGCGCTGCGCTTGCGCGTATGCGAAGTTCTCGACGGCTTGCGGGTCGTCGCGCAGGCGGGCGCGGTAGGATTCGTAGGCGGCCAGCGAGTCGAAGGCCACCAAGCCCCAGGCCTCGTAGTTGGTGCCTTCGAGCGGCATAAAATAGCCCACCAGATGACCGCCGAGACGGGGAATGATGCGCCTCCAGTTGTCGGCATATTGGCGGAACGCCTCGCGCTGGAACGGGTCGATCTCGTAGCGGATAAAGCAGGTGATGGTCATGCAAGCCTCTTGTCGTTGGGTGAGACGACAAGATAGCCTTTTAAAAACGCGAATGCTTAGGCCTGGACCGAAGTGTTCATCGCGGTGTGCACTTGCGCCGCCGTGGGGATCGGCGCCACGGCGCCGTGCCCCTGCGTCGACAAGGCGGCGCTGACATTGGCGTAGCGCACCGCGTCGCCCAGCGCATCGCCAGCCGCCAGCCGCGCCAATAAACTCCCGTCGAAACAATCGCCGGCGCCGGTGGCATCCACCGCTTCGACCGGATAACCGGCCGCCAGTCGCGGTGCCGCCTCCCCTTCCGCGTACCACGCGCCTTTCGGCCCGCACTTGAGCACGACCGAACGCGCGCCCTGCGCGCGACACCATGCGAACACCGTCTCCACCTCGTCGGTGCCGGCCAGCGCCACCGCTTCGTCCAGGCTTGGCATGAACAGATCGGTCATGCCGATCGTCGCGCAAATAATCGCGCGCGCCCGCGCCAGGGGCCACAGCGCCAGACGCAGATTCGGATCGAAGCTGACTTGGGTGCCGGCCGCGCGGGCGCGCTCGATGGCGGCGAACACGGTGTCGCAGGCGCCGACCGATATCGCCTGCGAAATCGCCGAGATATGCAGCCACCGCGCCGACGCAACAATATCCAAATCCATCGTCTTGGGTTGCATGCGGCTCGCCGCCGAGCCGGCGCGCAGGTAGCTGAACGCGTGGCCATCGGGGCCGTGCTCGACGAAATACAGACCGGTGGGCGCGTCGGGATCGCGTTGCACCGCGCTGGCGTCGACGCCCTCGTCGCGCCACAACGCCAGCAGCATGCCGCCGAAGCTATCGGCGCCGACGCGGCTCAGGTAAGCGGTGCGCGCGCCCTGCCGGCTGGCGGCGATGACAGCGTTGGAGGTGTCGCCACCGAAGCCCTGGCGGTAGTTTGGTTCGCCGGGCGTGGCCTGGTTGAACTCCACCATCGCCTCGCCGAGGGCCACGATATCAAAAACCTTGTTGGATTCTTTTGCCAATCAAAACCTCATGGTTGTGGGTTGACGCGCTCGATCTTCGAGTGCAGTTTGTTCAGGGCCGACAGATAGGCCTTGGCCGAGGCGACGATGATGTCCGGGTCGGCGCCGACGCCGTTGACGATGCGGCCCTGCTTCGACAACCGCATCGTCACCTCGCCCTGCGACTGGGTGCCGGTGCTGATCGCGTTGACGGAGAACAGCACCAGTTCGGCGCCGCTGCCCACTTCCGATTCGATGGCGTTGACGGTGGCGTCGACCGGGCCGTCGCCCTTGCCTTCCGAGATGCGCTGCTGGCCGTCGATCGAAAACGCCACCGTGGCGCTGGGCGTCTCGCCGGTGTTCGAGCGCTGCGACAGCGACGTGAATCGGTAAAACTCACTCTCCTGCGCCTGCTGCTCGTCCGACAGCAGCGCCAGAATATCCTCGTCGAAGATCTCGGACTTGCGGTCGGCCAGTTCCTTGAAGCGCACGAAGGCGGCGTTGACCTCGGCCTCCGATGCCAGATCGATGCCCAACTCCTGCAAGCGCTGCTTGAAGGCGTTGCGGCCGGACAGTTTGCCCAGCACGATCTTGGTGGCGGCCCAGCCGACATCCTCGGCGCGCATGATCTCGTAAGTTTCGCGCGATTTGAGCATGCCGTCTTGGTGGATGCCGGAGGCGTGCGCGAAGGCGTTGGCGCCCACCACCGCCTTGTTGGGCTGCACGGCGAAGCCGGTGATCTGGGACACCATCTTCGACGCCGCCACGATTTGCGTGGTATCGACGCCGACCTCCAGATTGTAGTAGCCGCCGCGCGTGCGCAGCGCCATCACCACCTCCTCGAGCGCGGTGTTGCCGGCGCGCTCACCGAGGCCGTTGATGGTGCACTCGATCTGGCGCGCGCCGCCGATCATCACGCCGGCCAGCGAGTTGGCCACAGCCAGCCCCAGGTCGTTGTGGCAGTGGACCGACCAGATGGCCTTGTCGGAATTGGGAATGCGCTCGCGCAGGCGGCGGATGGTTTCGCCGAAAATCTCCGGCACCGCGTAGCCCACCGTGTCCGGGAAGTTGATGGTGGTGGCGCCTTCGGCGATCACTCCTTCGAGCACGCGGCACAAGAAATCTTCGTCGGAGCGGCTGCCGTCCTCCGGGCTGAATTCGATATCGTCGGTGTACTGGCGGGCGAAGCGCACCGCGTTGCGGGCCTGCTCCAGCACCTGCTCGGGCAGCATGCGCAGCTTCATCTCCATATGCAGCTTGGAGGTGGCGATGAAGGTGTGGATGCGTTTGCGTTCGGCCGGCGCCAGCGCCTCGGCGGCGCGGGCGATATCGCGGTCGTTGGCGCGCGAGAGCGAACAGATAGTCGATTCGCGCACCACCGAGGCGATCGCCTTGATGGACTCGAAATCGCCTTGCGAGGCGGCGGCGAAGCCGGCTTCGATGACGTCCACGCGCAGGCGCTCGAGCTGCTTGGCGATGCGGACCTTCTCGTCCCTGGTCATCGAGGCGCCGGGCGATTGTTCGCCGTCGCGCAGCGTGGTGTCGAAGATGATCAGGCGGTTGGATGAGTTGTTCATATTAGCTCCGTTGCTGCGGCTGCGTTGATGAAAATGCTCAGGGCCTACCGCCCCATGGTTGTTATCCGCGTTAGTGACGTTCGCTCGGATCGTCGCTTTCGATCTCGGTCTGGATCAGGCTCACCGGCTTGCCCTTTGCAAGCCGCCATACCAGCACCGCGTAGCCGGACAGGCCATAGGCGATAAAGATCGGGAACAGCACCTTCGGTGGATCGATCGACACCAGCGCGAACATCAGCGCGATCAGGAACACGGCGATGAACGGCACCGACTTGCGGAAGTTGATGTCCTTGAAGCTATAGAACGGCACGTTGGTGACCATCGACAGGCCGGCGAAGACGGCGATGCCCCACGAGATCCAGCGCAGTTCAAGGCCGGACACTTCCTGGTCGACCATCAGCAGGA
>DASVTJ010000391.1:0-2690 GCA_036387635.1 Duganella sp. | reverse complement strand
CGGCCAGGCGCGCGTGCGTGGCCAGCTCAATCCGTTTGTCCCGGCCGACAACACCGATGTCAATGTGGTGTTCAAGAACATCGACATGGTATCGGCGTCGCCTTATTCGATGAAGTTCGCCGGCTACAAAATCGCGCAGGGAAAAATCTCACTCGATCTGCAATACAAGGTGCGCAACAGCCAGCTCGAAGGCAACAATCAGATCGTGCTCGACAACCTGACCTTGGGCGAGCGCATCGATAGTCCCGACGCGATCAAGTTGCCGCTGGAGTTGGCGCTAGCCATCCTCAAGGACGGTAACGGGCGCATCGACTTGGGCGTGCCGGTGTCCGGCAACATGAGCGATCCTCAGTTCAGCTATGGCTCGCTGGTGTGGAAAGCCATCGGCAACATTCTCGGCAAGGTGGCGTTGTCGCCGTTTCGCGCGCTGGGCAATCTGTTCGGCGTCAGCGGCGACCATCTCGACACGGTCGACTTCGACGCCGGCAGCGCTATCGTGTTGCCGCCGGAACGCGAGAAGCTGCGGCAAGTGGCGAAGATCCTGGCCACCAAGCCGCAACTGAAGTTGGCGGTGCCGGGCCAGTACAACGAGGCGGCCGATGGCGCGGCGATGCGGGCGCAAGCCTTGCGCCGCCTGGTGGTTACGCGCGCCGACATCAAATTGGCGCCGGGTGAAGAGCCGGGTCCGCTCGATATCGGCCAGCGCAAGGTGCGCGGCGCTTTGCGCGATCTGTATGCCGAGCGCTTCGGCGCGGCGGAGCTGGACAAGCAGAAGAAGGCCGCCGAGAGCGGAGCGCCTGCGTCCGCCGCCGCGTCTGCCGGTGACGAGGTCGGCGCCAGCGCCAGCACGACCGCCACCGCCGCCACCGACGCCGACGCCGACGCGAACGCCAAGGTCGGCGGCGCCGACGCTGGCACGGCCGCGAACGCCAACGTCGCCGGCGCTGTCGCGCAGCAAAAGCTGCCGGTACTCCAGCGCTTGGGCAAGATGGTGCAGGGCGAACCGCAGGTGGCCGACGTCAGCGCCTTTTACGGCAAGTTGCAGGAACGCCTGGAGCAAAGTCAGCCGCTTCCAGACGGCGCCTTGCCGGAACTGGGCGCCAACCGGGCCGGCGCGATTCTGGCGGTGCTCAAAGACGCGGGCGTCGACGTCACCACGGTAAAGACCGCGGTGCCGGAAAAGACCGATGCCGCCATCGGCAAGCCGGTCGCGCTAAAGCTGGGACTGACGGCAAAATAAATGGACATTAAAAAATCCGACATCGGCGGCGGCGCGCTGCTGGCCAGCTTCGCGCTGCTGTGCAGCCAGCTGTCGCTCAACGTCGGCGCGGCGGTGGCCAAGCAATTGTTTCCGCTGATCGGCGTCGAAGGCGTGACGGCTTACCGCGTCGGCTTTGCCGCGTTGTTGATGATGGCCGTTTTCCGGCCGTGGCGCACGCCGCTGACCTGGGCGCAGGCGTGCAACGTGGCGATCTACGGCAGCGTGATCGGGCTGATGAATCTGTTGATCTACCGTTCCTTCAATTTGATTCCGCTCGGTATCGCGGTCGCGATCGAGGTGGCGGGGCCGCTGGCGGTGGCGGTGCTGTCGTCGCGCCGGCCGCGCGATATCGTGGCGATCGCGCTGGCGGTGGCGGGCTTGTACTTTTTGCTGCCGATCCACGGCCGCATAGGCGACACCGACCAGCTCGATCCGCTCGGCGTCGCCTACGCGGCGGGCGCGGCGGTGTGCTGGGCGTTGTACATCGTGTTCGGCAAACGCGTGTCGGTGATGCATGGCGGCCAGTCGGTAGCGTGGGGCATGACGGCGGCGTCGCTGTTCATTGTGCCCGTTGGCGCGTGGTACTCCGGCGCCGTGCTGCTGACGCCGTCGTACATGGCGATCGGCCTGGCGATCGCGGTGATGTCGAGCGCGTTGCCGTACACGCTGGAGATGCTGTCGATGCGCAATCTGTCGTCGCGCACGTTCAGCATGTTCAGCAGCGCCGCGCCCGCCATCGGCGCGCTGGCCGGCATGTTGCTGCTCGGCGAACACCTGACGCCGACGCAGTGGCTGGCGATCGCCGCCATCGTGCTGGCGTCGGCGTTGACAACGTTGAGATAGGCCTTTCGACGCTTGCCAGAATCTGAATTGATGAGCTAGTATGGATGCCGATGCGGCATCGCATCGACGTCGCTCGGACGGTTCCGGGCGCTTACGTGAGACATCCATGACTGACACCCAAACTCCGCGCAGATTTTCGCGCATCGATCGCCTGCCTCCCTACGTTTTCAATGTCACCGCCGAGCTCAAGCTAGCGGCGCGCCGGCGCGGCGAAGACATTATCGATATGTCGATGGGCAATCCCGACGGCGCCACGCCGTCGCACATCGTCGACAAGCTGGTCGATACGGTCCGGCGTCCCGACACGCACGGCTACTCGGCCTCGAAGGGCATCCCGCGACTGCGGCGCGCCATCACGAAATGGTACAAGACGCGCTACCAGGTCGACTTCGATCCCGATTCGGAAGCGATCGTGACCATCGGCTCGAAGGAGGGCCTGGCGCACCTGATGCTGGCGACGCTCGATGCCGGCGATACCGTGCTGGTGCCCAACCCCAGCTACCCGATCCACATCTGGGGCGCGGTCATCGCCGGCGCCAACATCCGCTCGGTGCGCATGACGCCGGGCGTCGATTTCTTCGACGAG
>DASVTJ010000390.1:0-3702 GCA_036387635.1 Duganella sp. | reverse complement strand
ACATTGTTGCCGACCATCGGCTTCTTCCCAGTAACTTGGCAAACACGTGCCATAACGCACTCCTTAAAAGACATTCCACAATTGGAAAAACGAGAGTATATCCAAAAAACTCAGCTTTTTCAATGACTTGTGAAAAACAATTGTGTCTTCGCAATCTGAATAAATTTAACAATTGTGAATTCGCACTGGTGTTCGGGTGTTTTCCCTATGTAAACCCTTGAGCGGACAGGGAAACTACATCTGTCCGTTCTCCGCGAACGAATGTACCTGGTGTCCGGCGACGACAAAATGATCGAGGATGCGGATATCGACTAGCGCCAGTGCCTGGACCAGCGCGCGCGTCAGCAGCAGGTCCGATTCGCTCGGGTCCGGCGTGCCGGAAGGGTGGTTGTGCGCGAGCATGACGCTGGCGGCGTTGCGCGCCAAAGCTTCCTTGACCACTTCGCGGGGATAGACGCTGGTGTGCGTCAACGTCCCGCGAAACAATTCCTTGCTGTCGATCAGGCGGTTTTTGACGTCGAGGAACAGCACGTGGAACGATTCGAACGGTTTGCCCCTGAAGGTGAGCCGCAGGTAATCCTTGACCGCGCGCGGCGAGCTTAACGTTGCGCCGGCTTTGATTTCCTCCAGGATCGCCCGCCGCGCCAGTTCGATCACCGCCTGCAATTGGGCGAACTTGGCCGGGCCGAGGCCGTGCACCGCCGAAAACTCTTGCAGGCTGGCGCTGAACAAGCCTTGCAGTGAGCCAAAATGGTGCACCATGTGCTGTCCCAGCTGCACCGCGTCCTGGCCGGGCACGCCGATGCGCAGGAACACCGCCAGCAATTCGGCGTCCGACAAGGCGCCGGCGCCTTCGCGAATCAGCCGCTCGCGCGGGCGGCGGTCCGCCGGCCAGTCATTGATCGTCATCGATATCCTCCGCAAATCGTCACTGGCGGCGGGCGCAAGAGGCAAGGTGGCTTACAATATAGCCTTTGCTAGCTCACCGAATCTCAAGTCATGTCTAACGCGCAACCTGTGGTCACCCAATCGGCCTATCTCACCCTGCATTATCGTCTGGCCTCGTTGGACGGTACTGATATCGTCACTACCTTCGGTGGAAATCCCGCCACCTTGATGCTGGGCCAGGGGCAGTTGGCGCCGGTGCTGGAAGAGTTGTTGATCGGCCTGCCCGAGGGCACGCACAAGACCTTCGAGCTCGAGCCCGGCGCCGGCTTCGGCCCGCGCAATCCGGAGCTGGTGCGCGAAGTCACGCGCGCCACCCTCGACGAGAACTCGGTGCCGGGCGCCGACTACAAGGTGGGCGACCTGGTCGACTTCGCCGCGCCGGGCGGCGGCCGCTTCGCCGGCATCCTGCGCGAGCTGGGCGACGACACTTGCCTGTTCGACTTCAACCATCCGCTGGCCGGCCAGCCGCTGAAGTTCGAAGTGAACCTTATTTCCGTGTTGTGAGGATACGATGAGCAATAAAGAACTCCTGTTGGCCCAGCCGCGCGGCTTTTGCGCCGGCGTCGATCGCGCGATCGAGATCGTCGAACGCGCGCTGCTGCAGTTCGGCGCGCCGATCTACGTGCGCCACGAAATCGTCCACAACGCCTACGTGGTGGAAGACCTGCGCAACAAGGGCGCGATCTTCATCGAGGAACTTGACGATGTGCCGGCCGGTAACACACTGGTGTTCTCGGCCCACGGCGTTTCCAAGGCGGTGCGGGCCGAGGCGGAGTCGCGCGGCCTGAGCATCTTTGACGCCACCTGTCCGCTGGTGACCAAGGTGCACGTGGAAGTGGCCAAGATGCGCAAGCAGGGCTGCGAGATCGTCATGATCGGCCACGACGGCCATCCTGAAGTCGAGGGCACGATGGGCCAGACCGAAGAGGGCATGTATCTGGTCGAAACCGTGGCCGACGTCGAGCGTCTGCAGGTGACCAAGCCCGAGCAACTGGCCTATGTTTCCCAGACAACGTTGTCGGTGGACGACACCGCCGAGATCATCGAGGCGCTGAAACGCAAATTCCCGGCCATTATCGAGCCGAAAAAAGGCGACATCTGCTACGCCACCACCAACCGCCAGGAAGCCGTCAAATTCATGGCACCGCAGGTCGAGCTGGTGATCGTCGTCGGCAGCCCGAACAGCTCGAACTCGAACCGGCTGCGCGAAGTGGCCGAGAAGATGGGCACGCCCGCCTACATGGTCGACAACGCCACGCAGATCAATCCGGACTGGTTGGAAGGCAAGATTCGCGTCGGCGTGACGGCCGGCGCCTCGGCGCCCGAAGTGCTGGTGCAGGCCGTCATCGACCGTTTGAAGGAGTGCGGCGTGCGCAGCGTGCGTCCGCTCGACGGCGTGCAAGAGTCGGTGACATTCCCGTTGCCTAAGGGCTTGGATGGCGTGCGGGTGGCGCCGGTCGAAGGCCTCGCCTGATCATCCAGCCTTGCTGGCAAAACTTTATTTCGTACTTTTGAACTTATTCCGCAGTTAGTTTTTAGAGAATCTCGCTATCATTGCCTCGCTCTCAAAAACTTGTCGGTTAGGCTCTGAAACCCCCGGCTAGTTCGGCGGAGGTGATTTCAGGCTAGGCACGAAACTTGCATGATTATCGTGTAGTCAACGGCGGCACTACGGGGACATCTGCCCCGCGGTGCCGTTTTTGTTACTTGGACCGTCTGTGCAATACAAAAGTAAAGGCTCTTCATGGATACTTTTATCCAACAAATCATAAATGGACTGGTGCTCGGCAGTATGTACGCACTGGTGGCGCTGGGATACACCATGGTGTACGGCGTGCTCAACCTGATTAACTTCGCCCACGGCGACGTCCTGATGATCGGCGCCATGACCGGCCTGACCATTCTGAACCTTTTGAACCAGCATGCGCCGGACCTGCCCGGCTACGTCAAGCTGGCGATCGCCATTGGCGGCGCCATTCCGGTCTGCATGCTGGTCAATGTATTGATCGAGCGGGTCGCCTACCGCCGCCTGCGCAACGCGCCACGGCTGGCGCCGCTGATCACCGCGATCGGCGTCTCGACCCTGCTCAACACCTTCGCGATGATGATCTGGGGCCGCAATCCGCTGCCGTTCCCGCAATTGCTGCCGTCGGACCCGGTCGCCATCGGCGGCGCGCTGATCTCGCCGACGCAGATTCTGCTGTTGGCGCTGGCGCTGGTGTCGATGGCCGGGCTGGTGATTCTGGTGGAAAAGACCAAGATGGGCCGCGCCATGCGCGCCACCGCTGAAAACCCCCGTGTCGCCGGCCTGATGGGCGTCGACTCGAACAAGGTCATCATCGCCACCTTCGCGCTCGGCGCGGCGCTGGCGGCGGTGGCCGGCGTGATGTGGGGCGCCAACTACGCGTCGATCCAGTTCAGCATGGGCTTCCTGCCGGGCCTGAAGGCGTTCTGCGCCGCCGTGCTGGGCGGCATCGGCAATATCTACGGCGCGATGATCGGCGGTATCGTGCTCGGCATTATCGAGAGCCTGGGCGCCGGCTACATCGGCGACATCACCGGCGGCTTCCTCGGCAGCCACTATCAGGACATCTTCGCTTTCGTCGTGCTGATCCTGGTGTTGACGGTGCGTCCGTCCGGCATCATGGGCGAGCGCGTCGCCGACCGCGCTTAACAGGGGGACATCATGGCTATTATGAATTTCGACGTTTCCCGCAACCCGCGCAAGGCCTACGCCAGCATGGCCGTGCTCTT
>DASVTJ010000389.1:0-6678 GCA_036387635.1 Duganella sp. | reverse complement strand
GTTGGCGTCGAGGTCGGCGGCCAGGCGGGCGTGGTTCACTTCCAGCTTGTTGAGGCCGCGCAGGCAGCTGTCGTAGGCCAGCAGCGTGTAGCCGAGGCCGACGCCGATGTTGCGCAGCACGGTCGAGTCGGTCAGGTCGCGCTGCAGGCGCGAGACCGGCAGTTTTTCCGACAGGTGCTTGAGGATGGCGTTGGCCAGGCCCAGGTTGCCTTCGGAGTTTTCGAAGTCGATCGGGTTGACCTTGTGCGGCATCGTCGACGAGCCGATCTCGCCGGCTTTCAGTTTTTGCTTGAAGTAGCCCAGCGAGACGTAGCTCCAGATGTCGCGGTTCAAGTCCAGCAGGATGGTGTTGACGCGGGTGAAGGCGTCGAACAGTTCGGCCATGTAGTCGTGCGGTTCGATCTGGATGGTGTACGGGTTGAATACCAGGCCGAGGCGGTTTTCGATCACGTCCTTCGAGAACGCGGCCCAGTCGAACGCCGGGTAGGCCGACAGGTGGGCGTTGTAGTTGCCGACGGCGCCGTTCATCTTGCCCAGGATTTCAACTTGCTCGATGCGCACGATGGCGCGCTGCAGGCGGGCGACGACGTTGGCCATCTCCTTGCCCAAGGTCGTCGGGCTGGCGGTCTGGCCGTGGGTGCGCGAGAGCATCGGCACGTCGGCGTTGACGACGGCGATTTCGGTCAGGCGGGCAATGACGTTGCGCAGCGACGGCAGCATGACGCTGTCGCGCGCGGCCTTGAGCATCATGCCGTGCGAAGTGTTGTTGATGTCTTCCGAGGTGCAGGCGAAGTGGATGAACTCCGACGCCGCCACCAGCTCCGGCACGTCCTTGACCTGTTCCTTGAGCCAGTATTCCACGGCCTTGACGTCGTGGTTGGTGACCGCTTCGATCTCCTTGATGCGGGCGGCGTCGCTTTCGGAGAAGTCGCTGGCGATCTTGTCGAGCAGCGCGGTGCCGGCGGCCGAGAACGGCTTGATCTCGGCGAAACCGGCCAGCGACAGCGCTTGCAGCCAGGAGATTTCCACTTTGACGCGGTGGTGCATGAAGCCCGATTCGGACAGGATGGGACGCAGCAGGTCGGTTTTACCGGCGTAGCGGCCGTCCAGCGGCGACAGCGCCGACAGCGTGGAGTAAGCAGTTGTGGTCATGATCGAGGGGGCAGAGTTGAGGGAAGCTAAAACGGGACGCAAAATGTAACGCACGTGATTTTACCATTGGCCGAAGCCGACCCCGCCGATGTTATACTGGCCGCCAACCTCTTACCTGCGCCTCTATGAAACTTATCGGTTCCCTCGCCAGTCCTTATGTCCGCAAAGTCCGTGTCGTTCTGGCCGAGAAAAAGCTCGATTACCAGTTCGAGCTGGAAAATGTGTGGGCGCCCGAGACAAGCATCAGCGAGCTCAATCCACTGGGCAAGGTGCCGTGCCTGATCATGGACGACGGCAGCGTGATGATCGATTCGCGCGTGATGGTCGAGTATCTCGACACGCTGACGCCGGTGTGCAAGCTGCTGCCGCCCAACAGCCGCGACCGCGCCGACATCAAATGCTGGGAAGCGCTGGCCGACGGCATCCTCGACGCCGCCGTCACCGTGCGCCTCGAGCGCGTGCAGCGCCCGATCGAGCTGCAAAGCGAAGACTGGATCGCGCGCCAGATGCGCAAGGTGCACCTGGGCCTGGCGTCGCTGTCGAACAAGCTGGGCGAGTCGGCTTACTGCGCCGGCAAGAACTACACGCTGGCCGATGTGGCTGTCGGCTGCGCGCTGGGCTGGCTGGCGTTCCGCTTCCCGGAAATCACCTGGCGCGACGACTACGCCAACCTGGCCAAGCTGTTCGACAAGCTGTCGGAGCGCCAGTCGTTCAAAGACACCGTGCCATCGGCCTGATTTCAATATGTTCATCGTGATCCCGATGATCATCCGGATCTTCACGCGGTGGCCGTGCTGTTCGTAAAATTGAAAAAGCCGCAGGCGGAAGGCCTGCGGCTCGATGGGACGGAGGCGGCGCACGCCGCCTGATTACTCTTCGATGATCTGGCTTTGCAGGTAGTTCTGGATACCGATCTTGCCGATCAGGTCCAGTTGCGTTTCGAGCCAGTCGATGTGTTCTTCGGTGTCTTCCAAAATCATCAGCAGCAGATCGCGCGAGACGTAGTCGCCGGCCTTTTCGGCGGTGGCGATGCCTTCCTTGACGGTCAGCTGGGCGCCTTTTTCCAGGGTCAGGTCGCAGCCGATCATCTCCTCGGTGTGCTCGCCGATCATGATTTTGTGCATCGCTTGCAGGTTCGGCAAGCCGTCCAGCATCAGGATACGGTCGATCAGCTTGTCGGCGTGCTTCATCTCCCCGATCGATTCTTCGTATTCCTTCTTCGCGATCTTTTCCAGACCCCAGTGCTTGTACATGCGCGCATGCAGGAAGTATTGGTTGATCGCGGTGAGTTCGTTGGTCAGCTGAGCGTTCAGCAAACGGATGACTTCTGGGTCGCCCTTCATGGGGTAGCTTTCTATAATGGTGGCGGAATACCCGCATTTTGCCACGAACGGGGCGGCGAGGCGTACTATCAAGGGCGTAAATGGGCTCTTCGGCCTAAAACCGTACCAATATCCCCGGAGTGAGACGAGTGGTGCTAATGAAAACAATTAGCATTCGCAGCGCACTTGTGGCCGCAGTGTGGGACAGCCCACCGAGGGCGGGCGCCGGTCGGGATACCATGGGTGCTCTACTTATCAGGAGCTTTCCATGGATTCGATCAACGCCAATCAACCCGAACAAAACCATCAAGACTTGATCGGCGAAGACGCCGTCAAGAAAATCAAGGACTTCGTCGATAGCACGCCGGGCTGCTTCTTTTGCACCAGTGACGGCGAAGGCGGTCCTGGCGATGCGCGGCCGATGAACGCGTTGCAGGTCGACGACCTGGGTAACATCTGGTTCATCAGCGCCAGCGATAGTTTGAAAAACCAGGAACTGGCGGCCGATCCGTCGGCGACGCTGTACTTCCAGGGCTCGGCCCACTCGGAGTTCCTGCACGTCGAAGGCATTGCCACCGTGCTGCGCGACCGCGCCAAGTTGAAGGAGCTGTGGAGTTCCACGATGAAGACCTGGTTCACCGAGGGCGAGGACGATCCGCGCATCACGCTGATCAAGGTCGCGCCGACCTACGGTTATTATTGGGATACCAAGCATGGCCGCGCGGTCGCGGGCGTGAAGATGCTGATCGGCGCCGTCATCGGCAAGACGCTCGACGATTCGATCGAAGGCCGTCTGGATCTGTAATCGGCGTTTCAACCGCGCGTGGCGGATTAGCCGGAACGGCGTAATCCGCCACGAGCCGCCAGCGGCCCGGCCAATCAACCCAGCTGGAAATTGATCGGCACCAGCGCGTAGACGGGGATGGCCTTGCCATCCTCGATGTACGGTTTGTACAGCGCGCGCAGCACGGCCTGACGGCCGGCTTCATCGAGCTTGTCCGAGCCCGACGATTTTTGGACAGTGACCTGCTCCGCCTGGCCCTTGGTCCCTATCAGTACGCGCAGCGTCACGACGCCGCTCTCGCCCATGCGACGGGCCATGCTCGGGTACACCGGCTGCGGCGCGCGCACATACTCGACACCCGAAATGGTTTTCGGCCCCGCCTGCGGCACGGGCACCGGCGCGGGTGGTGCCACCGGACCGGCGACGGCCGGCGCGGCCGGCTCGCTGGTGCGCGGCGCCGGTGGTGCGACGGTGATCGTCGGCTCCACTTGCGGCGTGGCCAGCAGCGGCATCGGCGGAATATAGGTTGGCGTCAGCTTCACCACCGGCACCGTCTTCGGTGGCGGCGGGGCCGGCTTGAGCGGCTCGGGCGAGGCGACAAACGTCACCGTCACCACTTTGGGCATGACGGCGTTGGCGACCTTGCTCAACATGCCGGAATTGACCGCATAAAACAGCACCACATGACCCGCGACGATCGCCGCCAGCGGGACGAACTTGCGCCCCGGCAGTTGCCTTTGCCGCTTCACTTGCGGCAGCGGGCGGGCGTCGTCCACGGACGGCGAGGGCGCCGTCCGGCTATAGGTCATGGTGTTCATAATTAGTTGGTGAAGACGGGACGCTTCATCACGGTTTCTTTGATCTCTGCGGTGGCCTGGATCGTTGCCAGATGCTCGTTCAGAATTTGTTCGGCGCAGTCGAAGCACTGGCCGCAGCAGGTCGACACGCCCAGGTCGCGGCGCAGCTCTTCGATCGACGCCACGCCCAACTCCACGGCTTGACGGATTTCACGATCAGATATGTTGTTGCAGACACATACAATCATTGACGCACCTTCTGGCTGGACCGCCGTACAAAAAGCGGTTGGTGAACAGGTTACACAAACGCTGACAGAGCAATAAAGATATGATTGCAAGTAACTTAATGCGAATCATTATCATTAATCGTATACTGCCTCAACTTCGCGGACGACGCAAGCGTAAATAGTAGTAATTCGCATTACCGTTTATAATAGTCGTATCTTATTTCCGGCGAGAACGCGCTCTTGCGAACCGCCGGGCGCGTCGCCGCCCCACGGCGCCGGCGCATCCTGACCGGACCTAGCCCATGACGCCTGCTGTTTCCCCTATCACCCTGGACGCTCTGGCGGTCGGCGAGTACGCCACCGTGGTGCATGTGGCCGCCGAGGCCGCCGACGATAGCGCCAACGAGGGCGCCAACCTGGCCCGCCGCCTGATGGAACTGGGCTTCGTTCCCGGCGAAAAGGTGCGCCTGCTCAAGCGCGGCATGCCCGGCGGCGAGCCGCTGGCCATCAAGGTCGGCAACTCCACTTTTGCGTTGCGCCGCTTCGAAGCCGCGCTGATCTCGATCCAACCGGAACAATAAACAATGGGTGCAGTAGAAAAACCGGTGCCGCAGGCGCCCGTGGTGTCCCAATCGCCGATCGTGGCCTTGCTGGGCAACCCGAATTGCGGCAAGACCGCGCTGTTCAATCGTTTGACCGGCTCGCGCCAGAAGGTGGCCAACTACGCCGGCGTGACCATCGAACGCAAGGAAGGCGCGTTCAACTCGCCGGGCGGCCACGGCTTCCGCGTGCTCGATTTGCCGGGCGCCTATAGTTTATCGGCCCACACGCCGGACGAGGAAATCACGCGCGACGTCGTCGCCGGCCTGCGCGCCGGCGAGGCCGCGCCGGACGTCGTCGTCTGCGTCGTCAACGCCACCAACCTGCGCCTCAATCTGCGCCTGGTGCTGGAGATCAAACGTCTGGGCCTGCCGATGGTGCTGGCGCTGAACATGGTCGATGTCGCCAAAAAGCGCGGCATCGAGATCGACGCCGACCTGCTGGCCGACGAATTGGGCATGCCGGTGGTGGAAACCGTGGCGGTGCAAGCCGGCGGCGAAAAGTCGCTGGTGCGCGCGCTCGAACTGATGCTGCCGCTGGCGGCGATCAAGCCGCAGCCGCTGGCGGCGATCGACGCCGTCTCGGTCGAGGACACCCAGCGCGAGGTGCGCCGCATCCTCGCCGCCGTCAGCAACGACGTCCACGACACCGGCAACCTGACCGAAAAGATCGACAACGTGGTGCTGCATCCGGTGGCCGGCCCGGTCATCCTGGCGGTGCTGATGTTCCTCGTGTTCCAGGCCGTGTTCAGCTGGGCGGCGGTGCCGATGGAGATGATCTCCGGCGGCGTCGAAAGCCTGGGCAAGCTGCTGGGCGGCTATCTGCCCGACGGCATGCTGCGCAGCCTTCTGGTCGAAGGCATCATGGGCGGCGTCGGCAGCGTGCTGGTGTTCCTGCCGCAGATTCTGATCCTGTTCTTCTTCATCCTGGTGCTGGAGGATTGCGGCTACCTGCCGCGCGCCGCCTTCCTGCTGGACCGCGTGATGGGCGGCGTCGGCTTGTCGGGCCGCGCCTTCATTCCGCTGCTATCGAGCTTTGCGTGCGCGATTCCCGGCGTGATGGCCGCGCGCACCATCCAGAACAAGCGCGATCGTCTGGTGACGATCATGATCGCGCCGCTGATGACGTGCTCCGCGCGCCTGCCGGTGTATGCGCTGGTGATCGCCGCCTTTATTCCGGAGCGCGAAGTGGGCGGCTTCATGAGCCTTCAGGGGCTGGTGCTGTTCGTGCTGTACTTCGCCGGCATCATCTCGGCGATGGCGGTGGCGTACTTTATGAAGCGCGCCATGGGTTCGAAGCACAAGCACCCGCTGATGCTCGAACTGCCGGCCTACCACTGGCCGCATGTGCAGAATCTGGCGCTGGGCCTGTGGGAACGCGCGCGCATCTTCCTGACGCGCGTCGGTACCGTGATTTTGACGTTGATGATTCTGGTGTGGTTCCTCAGTACCTTCCCGGGACCGCCGGACGGCGCCACGCATCCACCGATCTATTACAGCGTCGCCGGCATGATCGGCCGCGCGCTGGAATACGTGTTCGCGCCGATCGGCTTCAACTGGCAGATCTGCATCGCGCTGGTGCCGGGCATGGCTGCGCGGGAAGTGGCCGTCGGCGCCCTGGGCACAGTGTATGCGCTGTCGCAAAGCGGCGACGATCTGGCGCAGTCGCTGACGCCGATCATCGCGGCGTCGTGGGCGCTGCCGACGGCGTTGTCGCTGCTGGCGTGGTACGTGTTCGCGCCGCAGTGCCTGTCGACGCTGAGCGTGGTGCGCCGCGAGACCAACAGCATCCGCTAT
>DASVTJ010000388.1:0-2176 GCA_036387635.1 Duganella sp. | reverse complement strand
GTGAAGTCCTTGGTCATTTCCGGCGTGATCAGGAATTCGTCGGCCAGCACGTAGTCGACGCCGGGCAGGCCGGTGCTGCCGGGGAAGCCGAGGTAGGTCATCTGCACCGGCGCCGGGCGGAACGCCAGGATGTTGGGACGCGCACCCAGGGTCAGGCCGTGCAGGTCGACCAGGATGTCGATCTCGTGGGCGCGGATGGTGCGCGCGGCCTGCTCGTCGGTCATGTTGTCGACGCGGATGTAGTGGTCCATCGACTTGACCACGCGGGCGCGGATCGGCGAGCCGTCCTCGCGGCTCCAGCTGAAGGCGTAGACCTCGAACTTGGCGCGGTCGTGCAGCTCGTACAGCTCGGCCGTCAGGATCGACACCGCGTGCGAGCAAAAGTCGGACGACAGGTAGCCGATGCGCAGGCGGCCGTGGCCATAGCCGTGGGCGCCGGTCAGCGGCGCGACGGCGGCGTTGACCTTCTCGTTGACGAAGCGGCGCGCGGCGGCCAGCTGCTGGGCCGGGTCGGCCGAGGCGCTGAGCATCGCCAGCGCCGACGTGCCTTCGATCATGGTGCTGACGGAAATGTGTTCGAGGCCGCTGTAGATCGGCCACTCGCACTGCTTCTGGCGCAGGTGGACCCAGTGGGTCATGACATTGGCCTGGCGCGGATCGACGCCCAGGCTTTGCGCCAGCATCTTTTCAGCCTCCGGGTAGCGCTTGCGGATTTCCAGCAGGCGGCCCAGGTTGTTAAGCGTTTGCACGTGCAGGGTCGGCGTGGTCTTGATGTCGGGCTGGACGTCGGTGAGGATCGTGTTCCACATCGCCAGCGCGTCGTCGGGACGGCCGGTGCGTTCGAGCAAGGTGCCCAGGTTCAGGCGCGCCTCGACGAAGTTGGGGTGCAGCGCCAGCGCCTGGCGCAAGGTGGCCTCGGCGCCGACATCGTCGCCGGCGTTCGACAGCACCACGGCCAGGTTGAAGCAGGCCGCGTAGATCAGCGGCGATTGCGTGTGCTCGATCCAGGCGCGGTACAGTCCGATGGCGGCGGGCAGCTGGCCGCTCTCCTGCAGCACGCCGGCGGCGCCGAACAGGTCGCCGATCGAGAGCACGCCTCTGGCGGCCAGCGCCATCACGGTGCCCAGCGGGCTGGTATCGGCGGAAGCGGATGCGGAGGCGTTAGGAACTTGGTCGGCAGGCGTGTGGTCGGCAGGAGCGTGAGCGGTCATTGGCTGGGCTTTGAGTTGGTCGATCCGGCGCGCGGAAACGACCCGCAGAGCCACAAAAGGTAGACACCATCATACCTTTATGTTCCATGGGAAGGGGCAACTTTTGGCCGAGGAGCAACAATGTAAAACCCCCTCTGCTCGACGGATAACCCCACCCCGGGGTCAGTGCCGACATTCGGACACTAGCTCGACGTTATCGTAAAGATACAGTCGTGGCCGTGTCCGAATGTCGGCACTGACCCCGGTTTTTGGGGGGGGCGGTTAGCGGTTGGGAACGCTAAACCAGTTGCTGGCGCTGGGGCCGGCCGTTTCGCGGTGGGTGTTGGTCAGCGCGCCGGCGGCGCCTTGCAGACCTTGGCCGGAGCGGTATTGCTTGAGGGCGTCGGCGAGCGCCCGGACGCTGTCGGAGGTGCCGCCGTCAGGCGCGGCGAGCGACGCGGCCGGTGCCGCAGGGTGTTGCATTTGTGCCGCAGTGTTGACAATCGGGGCTGCAGGATTGGCAGCGGTAAAGCTGGACAGGGCGTTGCTCAGACCACTGACTTGCTGTTGTAAAGTGACTGCCGGCGTGGTGGCTGTGCCCGGATTTTGGGCGAGGAACCAGACGTCGGCGCTGTCTTGGACGCTGCCGTCGGTGCGGGTGTAGCTCGACGTCAGGCCGATGGCGTTGCCGTTTTGTAGCGTCAACGCGTTGTTGGCGCCGGTGGCGATGCTGGCGATGCCGAGTTGCTCCAGGGTCTTGAGCTCGGCGGCCTGGCTGACGCCGTCCGAATTGCCGTCGACCCAGACGCGCAGCGCGCCGAAGGCATCGTCCGCGCCGCTGACCTTGCCGTCGCCGTTGCTGTCGAGCGCGGCCAGCGCGGCGTAGCCGTCGGCCGCCTTGCTACCGTCGGCCAAGGTGGTGGCGCTGCCGAACAGCTCGCCGCCGTCGTTGATGACGCCGTCGCCGTTGCGGTCCAGCGCCAGCA
>DASVTJ010000387.1:0-3472 GCA_036387635.1 Duganella sp. | reverse complement strand
GCAACGGCAGCGCGGCTATGTGCCGGGCGATGAGCAGGTGCTGGTGGTGAACAATTTGAGCAAGAGCTTCATGCTGCGCGACGGCTGGTTCGGCAAGCGCGAGTTCAAGGCGGTCGACAACGTGTCGTTCACCTTGGCGCGCGGCAAGACCCTGGGCGTCGTGGGGGAATCGGGCTCGGGCAAAACCACGGTTGGGCTCACGCTGCTGCGCCTGCATCAGGCCAGCGCCGGCAGCGCCATGTTCGACGGCCACGACCTGCTGGCGATGCCGGCGCGCGCGTTCCAGGCCTACAAACGGCGCATCCAGATCATTTTCCAGAATCCGTACGCCTCGCTCAACCCGCGCTTCACCGTCGGCCAGATTTTGCTCGAACCGATGCGCATCCACCGCATCGGCGCCGACGACCGCGAGCGCACCGCTGCCGCTTATTCGCTACTGGACAAGGTCGGCCTGCCGGCAGCGGCCTTCCAGCGCTACCCGCACGAGTTCTCCGGCGGCCAACGGCAACGCATCGCCATCGCCCGCTGCCTGACGATGCGGCCGGAAATCCTGGTGTGCGACGAATCGGTGTCGGCGTTGGACGTGTCGGTACAGGCCCAGGTGCTCAATCTGCTGCAAGACCTGCAAGACGAGTTCGGCCTGTCGTACATCTTTATCTCGCACGACCTGTCGGTGGTGAAATATATCGCCGACCACGTCATGGTGATGCGGCAGGGCGCGGTGGTGGAAATGGCCAATTCGGACCAGTTGTACCGCGACCCCGAGCATCCTTACACCCGGGCGCTGCTGGCGGCGGTGGCGCGGCGCGGTTAAGCGTTTTTTAAGTTAAGATATGCGGATGCCGAATTTTATCCAACTGGTGCAAGAATATGGCGTACTGATCGTCTTTGCGATCGTGCTGGTCGAACAGATCGGCCTGCCCATTCCTGCCTATCCCATCTTGATCGTCGCCGGCGCCTTGTCCGTTGACGGCGACTTCAGCTGGCCGACCGTGCTGGCGGCGGCGGTGCTCGCGTGCATCATCAGCGACGGCTTCTGGTTCCGCATGGGGCGGTACTACGGCAAGCGCATCCTCAAGCTGCTGTGCCGTATTTCCTTGTCGCCCGACTATTGCGTCAGCCAGACCGAGGACAGCTTCACCCGTTGGGGCCCGAAGATGCTGATCGTGTCCAAGTTCATCCCCGGCTTCAACACCATCGCCTCGCCGCTGGCCGGCGCCATGGGCACGAAATATACGACCTTCCTCGGCTACAGCGTGCTGGGCGGGGTGCTGTGGAGCGGCACCGGGATCGCCGTCGGCGCGTTCTTCCATTCGAGTATCGATTCGGTGTTGACCACCGTAAGCAACCTCGGCTCGACCGCACTGATGGTAATGCTTGCGCTGCTTGCGCTGTTTATCGCGTATAAATATGTGGAGCGCAAGCGCTTCCGCCAAGCGACGCAGATCGAGCGCGTGAGCGTTGACGAAATCAAGCAATTGCTGGAGCAGGGCCATGAGCCGGTGTTAATCGACGCGCGCAGCGCGACGGCGCAGATGATGGAGCCGGCGATTCCCGGCGCATTGCTGTTCAACGGCGGCACGCCGGGCGTCGACATTGTCGCGATCGACAAGAAACGGCATGTCATCGTCTACTGCAGCTGTCCCGACGATGTGACGGCCGCGCAGGTGGCCAAGGAACTCAAGGCACACGGCTTCACGTTGGCCCGGCCACTGCGCGGCGGCCTCGACGCCTGGAACGCGCGCTTCGGCACGCCACGGCATATCGCGCAAAACGCCGGCGGCGGCACGAATGCGGGCACTGCCGACACGGCGCCGGTCGCGTAGTCATACTACTGAAGCAAAATCCCGGAATGACATCGCGAGCGGTAGACAATCTTTAACTGTACTAAAACTACAAACTTTGCTTGCCTGAATCAGCGAAAATACCTTAAGCTTAGGCCTCAACTATTTTCCGCCTACCATGACAGCCCAGTCCCTCCAATCGCCATCCCCTTTGATCTCCAACTACGTTGGCGGCCCGCGTCTGCTTGCGGATATTGGCGGCACCAATGCGCGCTTCGCGCTGGAGACCGCTCCGGGAAAGATTGAGGCGATCGACGTGCTGCCGTGCGCGGCCTATCCGACCATCGCCGACGCCTTGGTCGCCTACCTCGGCTCGCCGGCCGTGGCCGGCGCCGGCGTCACCGGCATTCGCAACGGCGCCATCGCCATCGCCAATCCGGTCACCAGCGACATGGTGCGCATGACCAACCACCATTGGCAATTCTCGATCGAGGCGCTGCGCCGCGAAGTCAATTTCGACGTCCTGGTGGTGGTCAACGATTTCACCGCGCTGGCCAGCTCGCTGCCGCAACTGACATCCGCGCAAAAACATCAGGTCGGCGGCGGCGAAGCCGTGCCCGGCACGCCGCTGGGCCTGATCGGCGCCGGCACCGGCCTGGGTGTCTCCGGCCTGATTCCAGGCAAGGACGGCTGGACCGCACTGCTCAGCGAGGGCGGCCACGTGAGCTTCTCGCCGGTCAACGAGACCGAAGTGGAAATTCTGCGCTTCGCATGGAAGGAATTTGAACACGTGTCGGCCGAGCGCCTGATGTCCGGCGCCGGTATCGAACTGATCTATCGCGCGCTGGCCGACCAGAAGGGCGTGCCGGCCGAGCAGCTGAGCGCGGCCGACATCTCGACCCGCGCGCTGGCCGGCGACTGCAAGCTGTGCGACGAGGTCATCGAGACCTTCTGCTGCATGCTCGGCACCATCGCCAGCAACATCGCCATCACCCTCGGTTCGCAGGGCGGCATCTATATCGGCGGCGGCATCGTGCCGCGTCTGGGCGAACGCTTCGACAGTTCCGGCTTCCGCGCCCGCTTCGAACAGAAGGGCCGCTTCAACAAATACCTATGCCAGGTTCCGACCTGGGTCATCACCGCCGAGTACCCTGCCTTTGTTGGCGTTTCTGCAATATTGTCCGATAGGCTTGCTGCGGTGTAAGGCAAGTTACATTTCGATGGCGGTGAAACGCGCGTTTTGCGCTTTTATCAGGTACAATTCGGCTTGTTGGATGAAACGTCATTGATCTGTCTCGCATATTTTCGCCCGAAAGTTGCGCGGGACGGTCGCGTTTTGCGTAGAAAGCGGCGGCCTCGGTCGTCGTCGGCATGCCTCTCTCTCCCGCCCGGCGCGCATCGCCCGGGCGTCGGAAACAGCTTCAGCGAGTACTCCGGCAGGCGGCATCGAGTATGCGGCGCGGTGATTGATTTCTTTCTGTGCATGACAATGCGACCACAAGATTGCTATGGATACAGCTGAGGCTAAAAGAGTCCTCGAAACCGCGTTGCTATGCGCCCATGAGCCGTTATCGATCCACAGTCTGAAAAAGCTGTATGTCGACGTCGATGATCAGGGCAGGCCGCGCGGTCCCGGAGTAGGTTCCGACACGATCAAGGAATTGCTGGAAGAATTACGGCTCGATTGG
>DASVTJ010000386.1:0-4812 GCA_036387635.1 Duganella sp. | reverse complement strand
GCGCTGATCTGGCCGATGATGTCGCCCACCTGCTGCACCGAGGCGACGATTTCCGCCATGTTGTCGCCGGCCTCCTCGACCGAGCGCGTGCCGCCCTCGATCTCCGCCACCGATTCGGCGATCAGCGCCTTGATCTCGTGCGCCGCCTTCGCCGAGCGCTGCGCCAGCGACAGCACGTCGCTGGCCACCTGCGCGAAGCCGTCACCCTGGGCGCCGGCGCGCGCCGCCTCCACGGCCGCGTTCAGCGCCACCAGATTGGTCTGGAACGCCAGGCCGTCGATCACGCCGACGATGTCGACCACCTTGCGCGAGCTGCCGCGGATCGACGCCATCGTCACTTCCAGCCGCTGCACCACCGTGCCGCCGCGCGCCGCGAAGTTGGTGGCGCAGCGCACCAGTTGATTGGCCAGCTGCGCGTTGTTGGCCGTCTGCGCCACGGTGGTGCTTAATTCCCGCATCGCGCCGCTGGTCTCGCCCATCGAACTGGCCTGCTTTTCGGCGCGTTGCGTCAGGTCCGCGCTGCCCTGGGCCGCCGAGCGCGAAGCCGAATCAATCGACTCCGCCGAGGCCAAAATCGTCTTTAGCGTGGTATTGAGATTGCGGATGCTGGTGTCGAGCGCGCGCGAGGTCTCGGAGATCTCGTCCCTACCGTAGGTACGGTTCCTGACCGTCAAGTTGCCCTCGGCCAGATCGATCGCCGCCGCGCCGATCTCGCGCACCTCCTTTAGTAGCGCGTTACGCACCGCCATCGTCAGCAGCAGCGACACGATGATTGATATCGCTACCAGGATCGGCATCCAGACTTGCACGCTGTTGAACTCCGACGCGGCTTCCTCGTAGGCCTTTTCGCTGAGCGACTGTTCCAGCTTGGACAACTCCTCCAGCCTTTGCGACACCACGTCGAACGCCCGCTCGGCCTTGAACATGGCGTTGGCGGCCATCGAGTGGTCGGCCATCCCCAGCTCGATGACGTCGGCCACCGCCCGCACGTACTGGGCGTGCGCGGCCTGCGACTGCACCACGAAGCGCCGTTCGGCCGGACTCGATTGGGTCACCATCTCCAGCTGTGCGAACTGCCGGTCCAGCCCCGCGTGGTGGGCGTGGATGCCGCGCACCAGCGCGTCGATGCGCGGCGGCGAGAAGCTGGCGTTGATCCACGTGAGCAGCTGGTAGATTTCGGTATGCGCGCGGTTGGCGCCGGCCGCCAGATCGGCGGTCGCCTTCAGGCGCGTGGCGCGCTGCTGCACCATGTTCTCCAGCGACGCGTTCTGCCGCACCATGGCGAAGTAGGCGCCCGTCGACAGGACAATAAGCAGGATCAGCACCATACCGGGCGCCAACAACAATTTGGGACCTATTCGCAGTTTGCTAAGCATCGCAGTGGCCGGTCAGTGTGTATCAGTGTTTATAGATGCCGGCTTCCAGCGCCACGTCGTCCACCCGCAGCACATAAGTGCTCTTGGGGGCGACCTTGCCGGTAGTCGGATTGCGGAATTTGTAGTCGACCCAGCCCTTACCCAGTCCCTTGGCCACGGCCACCATCTCGTGGCGGAACGCTTTGCCGTCGGCGTCGGGCACGTCGAGGAAGTCCTTGCCGATCAGCGCGTGGGTCGGGTGCGCGACCGTGATGCCGCGCATGTCGCGCATCGCCAGATAGAGCGCCCCCTGGTTGAACAGCGGATCCTTGCGGTTGATGCGGGCGATCATCTCGGCTTTGCCGTAGGCTTTGATGAATTGCGCTCCCTTTTCCGCCAGGGCGACCGCGTCTTTCTCGCAGGGCTCGGCATTGACAGACATACAGCACAGCAACGTAACAGTTCCGAATATGGCGCGCATGATTTTCCCCAGCAGGTAACATGCTGTAATCTACGCCCCGTACCCCTGCGCAATCTTGCGCTGGCTCAATTGCACGGCAGCACGGCAGATAAACAACAGGAAATCGAAGCACGCATGATGAAACCCACTACCAAGGCGGCGCTGATATCGTCGCTGCTGTTCCCCGGCCTCGGCCACTTGGCGATGAAGCGGCCGTGGCGGGGTTGTCTGTTCATCATTCCGGCGTTGCTGGCCATTGGTTTTCTGCTGCGCACCACGTTGGCGCTGGCCAATACGCTGGTCGACGAGATCAACAGCGGCAAGCTGGGGCTCGACCCGGTGGCGATCGTCGAGCGCATCCACGCCTCCGCCATCGACAGTCCGGCCACGAATGCCGCTTCGCTGGTGATATTGCTGTGCTGGGTGGGGTCGGTCGCCGACGCGTTCTGGCTCGGGCGGCAGCGCTAACACTGCAAGCGCAGGCAATAAGACCGGCGCCTTTTTTACGTGCTTTTTATAGGGCGCCTACCGCGACAGGCGTCCGGCGGGGAACGCCGGCGGCGTCTCCATCATCGCCCGCCATCTTATCCACACGGCAAACAGCGAGCACGCGGCAACGACAACGGCCGGCACCAGCCACGGAAAATCGGGGTGGCGTGCCGCAATGCCGGAAAACGCCGATGACGCTGCGATGAATGCCATCATAGTGAAGGCGCTCGTTCCCATGCGCGCGACATTCTGCATGCGGGCGTAGTCCCGTAGCAGCAGACACGCGACAGGTAGCGCCAACGATGCCTGCGCCAACGGATAAGCGCTCGGTGGCAGGCTGCGCGTCAAGGCGAAGTGTACGCACACCAGCCCCGCAAGCACCACCAGCCATAGCCGCGCGAAGCGGCGCAGCAGCGCTGTCGCCAAGACGCGGTTGAACTGGCGCGCTGCCGGCGCCGAGGGCGAGAGCCGGTAAAGTTCCTGCTCATTCGTGCAGGCACCGAGCGTCAACAACGCACCACTGGTGTACGACAATAGCTGCAGCAACAGTAGCAGCGATAACACCATAGAAACCGAGTCGCCTGTCTTCAGCCAAGCAGCCACGCTTAAATCTGTCCCCCGCAGCACCGAGATCGCCACAGCCACCGCGCCGATGATGATCGTGGCGACGATGAAGCCGCCGTCGTGCACGCTCGCGCCCAGCGCGTGCAGCATCTGATTGCCCTGCGGCGCAGACGGTACGCTATCGCGGCGTAGAGCTCTGGTATAAATCATGCGCCAGCTGTCACCCTGCTGGCGCACGCGCGACGCCACCGCCTCCGGACCTCTTTTCGCCAGGAGGTCGATCCGATCGCGCGACGCGAAATGGCGGTCGCCGCCGCGCGGTAGCACAAAGCGCAAGATCAACGCCATGAGCGCGACGTTCGCCGCGATGCAGAGCGCCCACAACGGCAACTCGCCCAGCGCCAGCAGTGGCGCGGCCAGCGGGTCGACCCACGCGTCGGGCATCAGGTTCGGAACGGCCCAGCAGAGGAATGGTAAAAAAAAGGCGAGCGGGGACCGCTGCAACAACAGCAAATACGGAAACAGCAGGCCGGTGAAGGCGAGCGAATAGCCCCGGTAATCAAATGCCATGCTGATCGTGAACGCTAATGCAGCGCTGCTGATGACGAACAGCGCGACGCAGCACGTCGTCAGGCGTCGATGCAGGTGCGGTACCAGGCAGGCGTAGGCCGGCTGGTTCTGGCGCACCGCGCTGGCGGCAAATCCGCCGCACCACAACAGTAACACCAGGAACACCGTCGCACACAGAAAAAGGGCGCCCGCTTCAGCGCTATGCATGACCGCGTGCGCGAACCACACCAGCGCCGCCCCGCTGGCAACCACGATACCGGTGTTGCGCAACAGCGGGCGGCGCGAGCCGGTTTTGCCAGGTTGCAGAGGAAACAGCTGCGCATAATCGCGCAATACGCCGGCGCTCATTTCGTCACCTCGACAAACAGCTCTTCCAGGTTCAGCGTTTCGACGCGCACCCCAGGCCTGGCTTCCAGCGCCGCGCCTTCCGCCGGTGTAAGGCGCGCCAGGATCGTGGCGCCGCCATTGGCATCCTGCCGGCGACGGATCTCGTCACCCAGATGCAGCCCCGCCAGCGCGGCGCCGGTGCCGGTGATGCGGTGCGCGCTTTCCAGCAGGTCGTCGAGCGGCGCCTGCAAGGTGATTTTTCCGTCCTTCAGAAACGCCACATCCAGCGCCACGCGCTCCAGGTCCGACAGGATATGGGTCGAGAAGATCACCGTCGTATCGCGCTCGATGACGTCGCCCATCAGCTCCTGCAGAAAGTCGCGGCGGCCGACCGGATCGAGACTGGCCACCGGCTCGTCGAGTACCAGTAATTGCGGATCATGCGCCAGCGCGCGGATGATCGACAGGCGCTGCTTCTCGCCGCCGGACAGCTTGCCGATCTGCTGGCGGGCGGCCTCGCCGTCGAGGCCCCAGCGCGCCATCAAGCCCGCGACCTTGTCGGCGTTCCAGCGCGGATAAAGCGCCTTGAAGTAGTCCAGCATCTGCGAGGGCGTCAGCCAGTCGAACAAGTCCGACTTTTGCGGCACGTAGCCGATCTGCGCGCGGACCTTGTCGCTCAGGTCCGTCACCGGCTCGCCAAACAGCATTGCGGCGCCGCTATCGGCTTCGCGCAATCCGAGCAGGCACGCCAGCAGCGTCGACTTGCCGGCGCCGTTGCGGCCCAACAGACCGATCACCTGACCCGGCTCGATGGCCCAATCGACACCTTGCAGCACATGCTGGCCGCCGAACGACTTATGCAGGCCGGTGACATCGACGATAGTTGTTTTCATTGTTCTTCCTTGAGGATTTTTTTGAAAAGTGCGAGGACGGTATCGGGATCGAGTTCGAGCTGGCGGGCCTCGGCCGCCGCCCGCTGCAAGATGGGACGTAGTAAATCTTCGCGGCCGCGCCGGCTGTGGGCCTGCGCCGGACGCTCGGCCACCA
>DASVTJ010000385.1:0-4673 GCA_036387635.1 Duganella sp. | reverse complement strand
CGGGTCAGACGAGTTTTGAGGGACGTATCGGCAGGCAGAACATTCGAGTACGCTGGAACGAGAAGCACGTCATCGAACGTGAGTGCTTTTTGGAGAAGACGCATAGCAATTCCTATAGGCGCAAAAGCAGATTATACAGAGAATGAAGCGTTCTGTCTGGAACTTCGGAGGGCATCTTCCCAGGCGATTGGGCAAAGGTGACGATTGGAGAGAATGTCCCGCCATTACCGTTGTTACAATATTGTCTCGAATATATCCCCTGGGAAAAAATGAAAATTTCTGGATTGGTGCTTACCGCACTCTTCGCCTGCCTCACGTCCACGGCGGCGCAGGCGACCGTCTATACCGGATACATGAGCGCGGACCAGCATCTTCTTCCCGGAGACAGTTTGGTATCGACCGATGGCCAATCCAAACTCGTCATGAAGGCGGATGGGTCAATCGCTCGCACTGGACCCAGCGGTGAGTTTTGGAATCCAGGAAAGTTCGGCCAAGAGCTGGTCTTTCAGTTGGATGGCAACCTGGTGCTTTACGATCTGGGAAGAAAGAACGCCGTTTGGTCCGTCAGCAGGGGAATATTTGCACCGAATAGCAGTTACCGTTTGGAGATTTCGACCACAGGCGCTTTGACGGCGGCTTTGGACGATGTGGCGAGCCCACGTAGGACGGTGTTGTGGGAGGTGCCTGGCCTCACAGTGATCACGCCAACGATTCCGCCAACCGGGCCTTGCGGCGATGGGCGCCCATATCTGTCTTACGAGGTATGCATCCCTACCGGCGGCGGTCGCGGCATGTACGGTACCGTCCAGGCTTGCTCGCAAAGCGAGGCCGCTTCCCGAGCGCGCTACAACGGCTGGACCTTAGGCGCGTGCAGTTTCTGATAGCGTCCGTGCCAACAACGTATCGCGACGAATGACTTATATGTTTCTTGCCTGACTCCCGAGGGGTAATCTGGTCCTTTATGGTCTAAACCGACAAAGCGTGGCCTGGGCGCTAAACAAGACGTCCACCCCGCAAGACTATCGTCTGGAGATCTCTTCCGATGGCGCGTTGACCGCGCTGGTGAACGCCCCGCTGTCCCCGACCAGAACTGTAATTTGGGAGTTGCCCGGCGCGCCACCGCCGCCGACGCCGCCTGAAGGTCCTTGCGGAGTTGGTCGCTTTTATCAGAGTTATCCGGTATGCATGCCTTTTAACACTGGGCACGGGAACGGCATGAACGGTACCATCCTGGCTTGCAGCCAAACCGAAGCTGCCGCCAAGGCCAGCCGCAACGGCTGGCGTTACGGCATTTGCAACTGGTAAAGCCCGGCATCCGTAACTAATTTGACCAGTATTCACTGGGCCCACCGGCCCGGTCATCTTGACGAGTTCTAATTTATGACCAGCAGAGTACTTTCCCTCATCGTTGGCGGCGTGGCGCTGTCCGCGACGGCATATCTCCTCATCGATAGCATAGAGTCGACACCTGCCCCGGCGGCGGCGTCAAGCGCCGCGCAATCCACCGTCGCGAACCTTTCGGACTCCGGGTCCAAGCCGCATTTTGCCGAGAACCACGTGCCATCGGCCCAATCGCCGTTTTCAGGCGCCGTCACCAGCGAAACCACTCTGGCACAGCAGCGCCTGGAGGCGCGCGAAAAACAGATGGCGAAAGGCGGTTATGGCACGCCCGCCGAGTATTTCCATCTGCCGCTGTCCAAGCTGAAGGAACTGGCGGCCAAAGGCGATATGTTCGCGCTGATCCAGCTCGGGCAGCAGTACTGGGATGAGTCGAGCACTATCGCATCGGACCCGACGTTTGACACCAGCGCACCGCCGAACAAGCTTGCGGTGGAATATATGTCGCGCGCCGTGATGGCAGGCGCCACCCAACCCGCGTTGACGCTCGCCACCAGGCTGGCCGCGTCGGAGCCGTCGGAATCGTATGCGTGGGCATTGTTTGCTGAAAAACTTCAGGTCGGTGGCGCCGCCGAGCTGGCAGCCAAATTGCGTACGCGTTTAAGCGCCCCCGATATCGATGCCGCGCGTCTCAGCGCGGAGCAAAAGCTCAATCAGATGACGCAGGCGACCATGGCCGCCGATTCCGCCACGGCCCGGGCGCCGTAATCGACGGCGTTGGCAACCAGCCGACGGACGTTGACAAGCGACCGGGATCGTGGCGAAATCAGAGCTGTCCCGTATCGGAGCTCCATCATGCAATTTTCCGGCGCCATCCACTCCATCCGATGCATCGCCTGCGTCGTCCTGCTGGGCTCCTGCCCGCTCGCGATGGCGCAGTATATGTGGATCGACGACAAGGGAATAAAACAGTTCTCCGACCGGCCGCCCCCGCCATCGGTTCCCGCCAAACGCATTCTGAAGGCGCCGGGCAAGCCGGTGTTCGATCCCAATGCAGCCCCGGCCCAGACCGACGCTGCGGCGTCTGTGCCGGGCGGTGCCCCGGCGGACGCGGCAACAGGTGCCGAAACCGGCGCTAAAGCCGCACCAACGCTAACCGAACGCAACGCCGCCTTCAACCAGCGCCGCGCCGATGCCGCCGCCGCCGACAAAAAAGCCGCCGCCGACGCCCAGCAACAAGCGGACACCGCCGCCAACTGCGACGCCGCCCGGCAAAACCAGCGCGCGCTGGATCAGGGCATCCGCATCGCCAACGTCGACAAAAGCGGCGAACGCGCCATCATGACCGACGCTGAACGCGCCGAATTCGGTAAAAAGAACCAAAAAGTGTTGGCTGGATGCCAATAAGCACTTTCCCTCCTCTCCCTTTAGCCGCAAGCTGCCGTATGATATCGCTATCAATATTCAAAAAGTTTCATCGATGACGAAATTACATGCGGGCAGGAGCCGCGCCAGCGGCCGTATCACCTTGGCGATGGTGGCCAAACACGCCGGCGTTGCGACGATGACCGCCTCGCGCGCCATCACCCAGCCGGACATGGTGTCGCAAGCGCTGCGCGACCGGGTCGATAAAGCCGTCATCGATCTGGGCTACGTGCCCAACCGCGCCGCCCGCGCGCTGGCCTCGTCGCAGTCGAAAGTGATCGCGGTGCTGGTGCCGTCGCTGTCGAACGCGGTGTTTACGGAAGTGCTGGCCGGCATCCAGGACGCGCTCGACGCCGACGATTATCAAATCCTGATCGGCAACACCCGCTATTCGGACCAGGAAGAGGAAAAGCTGATCGGCACCTATCTGCAGTCCAACCCGGACGGCATGCTGCTGTCGGGCCTGACCCACAGCGACCGCGTGCAGCAGATCCTGACCAACTCGCGCGTGCCGGTGGTGTCGATGATGGACATGTCGACCGATCCGTTGCAGTTGACCGTCGGCTTTTCGCAGTTCCGGGCCGGCCAGGCGATGACGCGCTACCTGATCGACAAGGGCCACAAGCGCATCGGTTTCATCGGCGCCCAGCTCGACGAGCGCACCTTGCGCCGCGCCGAAGGCTACCGCCAGGCGATGCACGAGGCCGGCCTGGTCGACGTCCGGCTCGAAGTGATGGTGGCCGAGCCGTCGACCATCGCGCTGGGCGCCGAGCTGCTGGGCCGCATGCTGGCGCAAGCGCCCGACTGCGACGCCATTTTCTGCTGCAACGACGACCTGGCGCACGGCGCCATCTATCAGTGTCAGCGGCGCGGCATCTCGGTGCCGGGCCAGCTGGCGGTGTGTGGCTTCAACGATCTGCCCGCCTCGGCGTGGATGAATCCGTCGCTGACGACCATCGGCACGCCGCGCTACCGCATCGGCTTCGAAGCGGCCACGCTGTTGCGCGCGGTCATCAAGGGTGAGAACCCGGCCAACCGGCAGATCGACCTTGGCTTCACGTTGATGGCGCGCGAGAGCGCGTAGCCCTTGCCGCGCGGCCTTGCCGACCACACCGGGTTGATGCGCCGCACCATCGATTCTTGTTTACAAATTCCGACAAAAGCTTACACTACGAACAATTCTGTTAGCGCTAACATCACTCGTCAAATATGAGCAATCAAACTACGCACGTCCGCTGGGTCATCATGGGTGTAAGCGGCTGCGGTAAGAGCTCGGTCGGCGAACAGCTGGCGGCCGCGCTGAACGTGGCCTACCTCGAAGGCGACGATTACCATTCGCCGGCGAACGTCGCCAAGATGTCGGCCGGCGAGCCGCTGACAGACGCCGACCGCGCCGGCTGGCTGGAGGCGCTGCGCGGCGAAATCGAGTCGGCGCGCGAGCGCAATGCAGGCTTGGTGCTGTCGTGCTCCGCCCTCAAACAACGCTACCGCGACGTGCTGCGCGGCGGCGATCCGCACCTGCATTTCGCCCACCTGCACGGGTCGCGCGAGCTGCTCGCCTCGCGCATGGCCACGCGCAACGGCCACTACATGCCGCCGTCGCTGCTGGACAGTCAACTGGCGTCGCTGGAACCGCTGCAGGGCGACGAAGCCGGTATCGTGCTCGATATCGCCGACGATGTGGGCGCGCTGGTGCAGGACATTTTGCAGGTCAATAAGGACGCCAAATGACATCGACGCCGGTGCGCCCCCTCCCCCTCCGCATCGCGTCGTCATGAACAAACCACTGACCTGGCGCGAGAAGATCAGCTACGGCGTCGCCGATATGGGCTTCAATTTTTATTGGACCAATATCGCCACCTTCCTGCTGATTTACTACACCGACGTCTTCGGCATCTCGGCCGGCGCGG
>DASVTJ010000384.1:0-10832 GCA_036387635.1 Duganella sp. | reverse complement strand
AGTTCGGCGTCGGCGGTGCGCGAGGTCAGCACCGGCGTGCGGTGCGCGTGGCCGGCGATGCGTTCGGACGCGGCCACGACGTCGGCATAGGTTGGAAGTAAATCGCTCATCTTGTTCCTTTGTGATGACCAGGACCAGGCGATGCCGGTCCCGGTGCCGTTAGCAAAGCGCGCTGGTACGGTATGCGCGCCACTGTGAGATCCTGCGGGGCCATACGCGTCATGTTTATCTGGCGTCGTTGTACACCGTGGCGCGCGAGACGTTCAGATAGGCGGCGACGATTTCCATCGCGCGCCGCACATCGCCCAGGCCCGACCCTTTGAGTTCGCGCATCAGCGCTTTGCGCTCGTCGGCCTTGAGCGCGCGCGGCGTGGTCGCCAGCCGCGCCGCGAACTGGTCGATTCGGGCGCGGATGGCGTCGGCGCCGGCCGGCTCCAAGGTCTCGCTGACGCCGGCGGCGGTGTCGACGCCGCCGAACTGCGTCAGCAAACTGTTCAAACTGCGAAACACCGTCAGGTCGACATTCATGCACAGCGCGGCGATGTAGCGTCCTTCGCTGTCCTTGATGCCGATCGACGTGCTCTTGGCCGGCCGGCCGTCGGCGAAGGTATTGGGATAATTGGCGACGACCTGGGCGAAGTCGGGGTCGGCGGCGCGCGCCAGGCCCAGCTCGGTGGCCGGGGCGCCGACGGCGCGGCCGGACAAATTGTTGTGGATGGCGAGAATGGCGTGCGCGGGATCGAGCAAATCGTGCAGCACGACTTCGCAAAACGGCGCCAGGGTCCGCCCAAGGCCGTCGGCGACGTGGCGCATCTGCGCCAAAAGGTTTTGTTGTTCGGTTGTTTTGTCCATTTGCACAGTTTATCTCTTTTTAGATAATTTGTGTAATCACGTACAAAATAGTACGACCGGTCATTTATTTGCTACACTCGCCAGACAAAAAACCACCTTGGAGACCACCATGAAATTTGCCGCATTCGCCCTCACCGCGCTGCTGTCGATCGCCCCCTTCGCCCCTGCCTTGGCCGCCGACACCCCGGTCGGCCTGTGGAAGAACATCGACGACGAGACCGGCAAGCCGAAGGCGCTGATCCGCATCACCGAAAACGAAGGCGCGTTCCAGGGCCAGATCGAAAAGCTGTACCGCGAGCCGAACGAGGACCAGAACCCAAAGTGCGACAAGTGCGAAGGGGCGCGCAAGGATCAGCCAATCGTCGGCATGGTGATCCTGTCGGGCCTGAAAAAAGAAGGCGAGGAGTTCAACGGCGGCGAGATCGTCGATCCGAAGAACGGCAAGGTGTACAAAGCCAAGATGCACCTGACCGACGCCGGCAAGAAACTGAACGTGCGTGGCTATGTCGGCATGCCGATGCTGGGCCGCTCGCAGGTGTGGGTGCGCCAGGAATAAGCGTGTTGCGCCGAGGCGGCCCTGCCTGACGTTTAATTTCCACAAAGTTTCCTATTATCAATGTGCTGTGCGCGCTGGCGCACATACCCTCGCATCGGGGGCATGACATCGTGGACTATTGGCCTCGCGCAACACGCGGGGCCGCTAGTTTCTCCACGGTTTCAGCACAAAGGAAACACCATGAAAGTCCTGCAGAGATATACCAAGACGCTGTTCTGTTCCATCGGCCTGCTTGCCGTTGCCGCCGCGCTGCTGGCCGGTTGCGGCGGTGGCGACCAGGGCCGCGACCCGGTCCTCGGCGTGCCGCCGGCAACGCTCGTTTCGATCGCCGTCACGCCGGTCGCGCCGAGCATCGCGCTGGGCGCGGGTCAACAGTTCACCGCCAACGCCACCTATAGCGACGGCACCGTGCAACCGGTGGTCGCCGCCTGGACCTCGGCCACGCCGGCGGTCGCCACGGTTGCCGCCACAGGCCTGGCCACCGGCCTCGGTACCGGCAGCGCCGTCATCAGCGCCGCCTACAGCGGCAAGACCGCCTCGGCGACGCTGACCGTCACCCCGGCGGTGCTGCTGTCGATCGCCGTCACGCCGCAAGCGCCGACCGTGCGGATCGCCGCCACGCGCCAGCTGGCCGTCATCGGCACTTATTCGGATGCGACCACGCAAAACCTGACCGCCAGCTCGACCTTCGCGTCGGCCACGCCGGCCAGCGCCAGCGTCACCTCCGCCGGCCTGGTCACCGGCACCGCGCCGGGCACCTCGATCATCACGGCCACCAACAACGGCAAGAGCGCCACCACCACGGTCACCGTGCCGGCCGTCACGCTGGTCGGCATCGCCGTCACCCCGGCCGCCGCCACCGTCGCGGTGGGCGGCGCGCAGCAATTCGTCGCCACCGCCACGTATTCCGATGACACCACCGCGTTCGTCACCGGCAGCGCCCTGTGGAGCTCGAGCAGCCCGTCGATCGGCACGGTTGCCGCCAACGGCGTCGCCACCGGCGTCGCCGCCGGCAGCGCCACCATCAGCGCCACCGTCGGTGCCCGTTCGGGCAGCGCCGCGCTGAGCGTCACGGCCGCAGCGACGCCGACACCGACGCCGCCGACGCCATCGCCGGTCGCGCAAGCGGTGCCGCTGGGCCGCGCCGCCGACTTCGCGGTCCTGGCCGCGACGTCGCTGACCAACAACGCCGGCGGCACCACGCTCATCACCGGCAACGTCGGCTCGCCATCGCAAACCGTCGATCCGACTCTGGCGGCCGGCTTCACCAACTACAAATCCGGCGCCATCCTGGCCGGCGCCCTGGCCGACCTGCAAACGGCCATCGCCGACGCCAACGGCCGCACCTGCGACGTCGACGCCGCCGGCGGCATCGACCTCGGCGGCGTGACCGTCACCCCGGGCGTGTACTGCTATGCCGGCGCCATCAGCATCACCGGCACCCTGACCTTGAGCGGCCCCGGCGTCTACATCTTCCGCAGCGCGCTCACGCTCAACTCGACCGCCAACTCGATCGTCGCCCTGAGCAACGGCGCCACCGCCGCCAACGTCAGCTGGCTGCCGGTCGGCCCGACCACGCTGGGCGCCAACAGCGTCTTCAAGGGTTCAATCCTGGGCCAGTCGGCCGCGATCACGGTGGGCGACAACACCACGCTGCTCAACGGCCGCGTGCTGACCGGCGCGGCCGTCACGCTGCGCAACAACCAGATCGCCAAATAACGCCCACCCTCAAGGACACCACCATGACCATCGCCAAGAAATTAGGAACACTGGGCGCGCTCGCGTGCGCCATGCTGTCGATCCAGGTCGCGCACGCCGAGGATACTTTCATCAATCCGGAATGGGCCAACAGCGCCTGGTACATCGGCGCGGGAATCGGCCGCTCGCGCGGCAACATCGACCAGGAGCGCCTGAGCCGCAGCCTGTCGGCCAACGGCGCGGCCGTCACCGCGTTCGGCACCGACGAGCGCGACACCGGCTACAAGCTATTTGTCGGCAAGCAGCTGAACCGCTACCTGGCGCTGGAGCTGGGCTACTTCGACCTGGGCAAGTTCAGCTTCAACTCGGCCACCTCCGGCAACGGCGTGTTCAACGGCGAAGCGGGCTTTCGCGGCGCCAACCTGGACTTGCTGGCGCAACTGCCGCTGAGCGAGCGGCTGTCGCTGCTGGGCCGGGTCGGCGCCAATTACGCCAAGGCCAACACCCACTTCAGCGGCAACCGCCTGAACGCGGTGACCGGTCCGCATCCAAGCGAGCGCAAGCTCAACGCCAAGGCCGGCCTGGGACTGGAATATAAATTGAGCGAAGCGCTGGCGCTGCGCGGCGAGGTGGAACGCTACCGCGTCAACGACGCCGTCGGCAATCGCGGCGACGTCGACCTGCTGTCGGTGAGCCTGGTTTATAAGCTGGGCCGCCCGGCCCACAGCGCGCCGGTGTACGCGGCGGCGCCGGCGGCCGAACCGGCGCCGGCGCCGGTGGTGGCGCCAACGCCGGCTTCCGCGCCGCCGAAGGCGCCGGAGCCGACCTCGGAAAAAGTCACGTTCGCCGCCGAGACGCTGTTCGATTTCGACAAGTCGGCCGTCAAGCCGGCCGGCAAGGCGGCGCTCGACGAGCTGCTGCGCAAGCTGCAAGGGATGAACACCGAGGTGGTGGTGATGGTCGGTCATACCGACTCGGTCGGCTCGGACGACTACAACCAGAAGCTGTCGCTGCGCCGCGCCGAGGCGGTCAAGGCCTACCTGGTCGGCAAAGGGATGGAAACGACGCGCGTCTACACCGAGGGCAAGGGTGAGAGCCAGCCGCTGGCCGACAACGCCACGGCCGAGGGCCGCGCCAGGAACCGCCGCGTGACCGTCGAAGTGGTCGGCACCCGCGACACGGCGAAATAAGCGTCGCCGATCAGCGCCGCTGAACAGCGACGCTGGACCCGCTCTACTGCTGCCCTACTGCTGGACGCCCTTGCCGGTGGCGGTCCAGTAGATGCCGCCCATCAGGTGCGACAGATATTGCGGGTCCTTGTACATCTCGCCGTTGTGACCGAGCGACGTGACGAACACCCTGCCCTTTTCCACCTGGTGGTACCACGCCACCGGATGGTCCCTGCCCATCCCTTTGGACACCTGCCCCGGCCAGATCTTGGTCGGGTCGTAGGTGCTTTCGTCGACATTGAGCACCGGGTGGATCTTGATGTTGTACGGATTGTCGAACACGTACCATTCGTCGCTCCAGATCCAGCGCGCCGGCAGGCCGAAGGTCGCCGGGAACTTCTTGTCGACCACCTCGGCCACGCCGGTCTGCAGCATCGGATGGTTGCCGACCCGGCGCCCGATCAGTTTTTCAAACCACGGCCATGTATTGGGCGGAATGATCAGCGCGCGGTGCACCAGCATGGCGTTGCCGCCGTTGCGCATGTACTCCTCGAACTTCTTGCGGCGCGGCTCGCTCAACTCCTCGCCGGGCGTATTGAGGAACATGATCATCGCGTACTGGCCCAGGTCGCCGTCGAACGTTTCCGGCCGGTGCGTATACACCATTTCGAAGGCGTGCAGCTTGGCCTGCTTCTCGAGGCTGTCGCGGGCGATCGGGATGTACTCGTAATGGTATTTGCCCGGCATCGCCAGCACCAGGATCTTGTACTGGTCGTCGGCGCGCGCGCCGGCCGCCAGCAGCAAGCCCAAGGCCAGGATGGCCGATATCATTTTTTTCATGCGATGTCTCCTCACGTTAGCGCTATCATCAGGGCGCTTCAATATACACTTTTTCGCGCGCGGGGTGATACGATTCCGCTTGGGCTTGCACCTTAGCAAGCAACGGAATCGCGATGAAAATAGTCTTCAATCTGATCGGCTGTGTGGCGCTGGCGCTGGGCGTGCTGGGCATCTTCCTGCCGCTGCTGCCGACCACGCCTTTCCTGCTGCTGGCCTCGGCCTGCTTCGCGCGCGGCTCGACGCGCATGCACAACTGGCTGCAAACGAACGCCGTGTTCGGCAAATACCTGCGCGATTACGAGAACGGCAAAGGCATTCCGCTGCGCGGCAAGGTCTGGATCTTGCTCTTCATGTGGACGTCGATGCTGTACGCGATATGGCGCGTGGAGCTGCCGTCCGTGCGCGTGGGGCTGATGCTCATCGGCGCCTGCGTGACGCTGTACCTGCTGCGCTACGTGCCCACGCCGCGCGTTGCCCGCCCGGGCCGGCAAGCCGATTAGACGCGCGCGCCGCCTTGGCGGGCGGCCGCGCACCGGCCGCCTACTTTCTTTCCTCCGGGCAGTTTATTGCCGGTGGACGTGTTATATTGACCCATCCACTCCTCCTTGCCACCGGCCTGTTCTTCTCATCAGCGCTGTTCGGCGCCAATCTGCGAGCCCGCCCAGCGCTCACGCCCCACCGCCATCGCGCCGGGCCGCAGTACCGAGGAGACACTGATGCATACGACTGGATTTGGCAAGGGCGGCGCCGCCTCCGCAGACCCCACGCCGGCGCGCGACGACGACACCCGCCGCGCCAGCCTGCTCAAAACCGGTGCCTTGCAGGACGCGATCTTCAACAGCGCCTATTTTTCCAGCATCGCCACCGACGAGCGCGGCGTGATCCAGATTTTCAACGTCGGCGCCGAGCGCATGCTCGGCTACAAGGCGCTCGACGTGGTCAACCGGATCACGCCGGCCGACATCTCCGACCCGGGCGAATTGATCGCGCGCGCCGCCACGCTCAGCGACGAACTCGACACGCCGATCGCGCCCGGCTTCGACGCGCTGGTGTTCAAGGCCTCGCGCGGCATCGAGGACATCTACGAGCTCACCTACATCCGCCAGGACGGCAGCCGCTTCCCGGCGATCGTGTCGGTGACGGCGCTGCGCGACGCGCGCGAGCACATCATCGGCTACTTGCTCATCGGCACCGACAACACCACCCGCAAGCGCTTCGAACGCGCGCTCGAGGATAAAAACGTCGAGCTCGAACACGCCAGCCGCATGAAGTCCGAATTCCTGGCCACCATGTCGCACGAATTGCGCACGCCGCTCAACGCCATCATCGGCTTTTCGGAGGCGCTGCGCGACGGCCTGCTGGGGCCGACGACGGCGCTCCAGCACGAATCGATCGACGACATCTTCACCAGCGGCCAGCACCTGCTGTCGCTGATCAACGATATCCTCGACCTGTCCAAAGTCGAGGCGGGCATGATGGCGCTGGAACTGGAGCCGGTCGACCTGCGCTGCCTGCTGCAAAACAGCCTGGCCATCGTCCGGGAGACGGCGGCCGCGCACCGCATCGGGCTCGAACTGGACCTGGACGACGGCTTCGACCTGGTGCAGCTCGACATGCGCAAGACTAAGCAGATCGTCTACAACCTGTTGAGCAACGCCGTCAAGTTCAGCGCCAGCGGCGGCCTGGTGCGGCTGCGCGCGCGCCGCGTGCGGCGCGACCGGGTCGGCGTGCTCGACGGCGACTGGCCCACGCACCGCTTTGCGCTGGCCGACAACGAGTACAACGACTTCGTCGAGATCAGTGTCAGCGACCGCGGCATCGGCATCGCGCACGGCGACATGGGCCGGTTGTTCCAGGCCTTCAGCCAGATCGACAGCGGCCTGGCGCGCAAATTCGAAGGCACCGGCCTCGGTTTGGCGATGGTCAAGCAACTGGCCGAGTTGCAGGGCGGCGCGGTGGCGGTGGCCAGCGCCGAGCGCCAGGGTTCGCGCTTCGCCGTCTGGCTGCCGCTGTGGACGGCGCCGCGCTCCGGCGCGAGCGATTGAAGCAGGAGGGCATATGGCCAGGGTACTGATAGTCGAAGACAACGCGGCGAACATGAAGCTGACGTCGCTGCTGCTGCGCCACGCCCACCACAGCGTGCTGTGCGCGGTGGACGCCGAGGCCGGGCTGCTGCTGGCCCGCGACGAATTGCCCGACCTGATCCTGATGGACATCCAGCTGCCCGGCATGGACGGCCTGGCCGCCACCACCCTGTTGAAGCAAGACCGGGTGACGGCCGGCATCCCCGTGATCGCCCTGACGGCGCTGGCGATGAAGGCCGACCAGGAAAAAAGCCACCGGGCCGGATGCGACGCCTACCTCGCCAAGCCGCTGGACTACCGCCAGTTGTACGCGATGATCGACGCCTTGCTGGTCGCTGAAAAACTGCACGAGGAGAACACGCCATGAGCATTGCCGCATCCACCATCCTGATCGTCGACGACGAAGCGCAAAACCGGCGCCTGCTGGCCGTGCTGCTGCGCCCGGAAGGCTACCAGACCGAAAGCGCGGCCAGCGGCGAGGAGGCGCTCAAGGCGGTGGCGCAGTCGCCGCCGGACCTGATCCTGCTCGACATCATGATGCCCGGCATCGACGGCTACCAGGTGGCAGCCATCCTCAAGGGCAATCCGCAGACGGCCAACATCCCCATCATCATGGTCACGGCCCACGCCGAGCGCGGCGCCCGCCTGGCAGGCTTGTCGGCCGGCGCCGAGGAGTTCCTCACCAAGCCGGTCGACCGCACCGAATTGTGGCTGCGCGTGCGCAACCTGCTGCGCCTGAAGGCTTACGGCGACCTGCAGGAGCACAGCCTGGCGCTCGAGCAGCAGGTGGCCGCGCGCACGGCCGACCTGCAGCGCTTTCGCACCGCGATGGACGCCACCGCCGACGCCATCATGCTCGTCAGCCGCGACAGCATGCGTTTCGTGGAAGTCAACGCTACCAGTTGCGCCATGCTCGGCTATACCCATGCCGAGATGTTCGAGCTCGGGCCGGTGACCTTGGGCGCGGTCACGCGCGAGGCGCTCGAAGAACTGTACGACACGGTCATCGCCGGCGACGACGGCAAGCGGCTCAACGAGACCACGCTCCATTGCAAGGACGGTTCGCTGCTGCAGGTCGAGGTCAGCCGCCAGGCCATCGTCTCGGGGGACGACTGGATCATCGTCAGCGTGGTGCGCGACATCAGCGAACGCAAGCAGGCGCAGGTGAAGCTGCAGCACCAGGCCAACCACGACGCGCTGACCGGACTGCCGAACCGCAACCACTTCTACGAGACGCTGCGCAAAACCATCGCGCTGGCCGGCAAGCAAGGCTGGAAGGTGGCGGTCATGTTCATCGACATGGACCATTTTAAAAACGTCAACGACACGCTGGGCCACGGCGTCGGCGACGAACTGCTGATCCAGTTCAGCAACCGCCTGATCACCTGCGTGCGCATGCGCGACACCGTCGGCCGGCTCGGCGGCGACGAATTCGGACTGATCCTGGTGATGGAACAAGGCCACAAGGGCGCGGCCCAGGTCGCCGCCAAGATCCGCGACGCGTCGCACCTGCCGTTCGACCTGCAGGGCTACGAGGTGATCATGACGGCCAGCATGGGCGTGACCATCTTCCCCGACGACGGCGTCGATCCCGACGTGCTGATCAAATATGCCGACACGGCCATGTACCAGGCCAAGCACGCCGGGCGCAACACGTACCGTTTCTTCACCGCGCAAATGAACGCCGACGTGCTGCAGCGCCAGGACCTGGAAATAGCGCTGCGCAAGGCCATCGAGCGCGACGAGTTCCGCCTGTACTACCAGCCCAAGGTGTCGCTGGCCACCGGCGCCGTGGTCGGCCTGGAGGCGTTGCTGCGCTGGGAACGGCCGGACCATGGCTTGGTCGCCCCCGGGGTGTTCATCCCGGTGCTGGAGGAAAGCGGCCTGATCGTGCGGGTCGGCGGCTGGGTCATCCGCGAGGCGTGCCGCCAGATCAAGGAATGGCGGCGCGGCGCGGTGGGGCCGGTCCAGGTGTCGGTCAATGTGGCCAGCCGCCAGTTCATCGACGGCGACCTGGAGGCCGAGCTCGCCCGCGCGCTGGCCGACCACGACCTGCCGGCCGGACTGCTCGAGCTGGAGCTGACCGAGACGTCGCTGGTGGCCAACACCGAGCGCACCATCCAATGCCTGACCGGCGTGCGCGAGCGCGGCATCAAGGTATCGATTGACGATTTCGGCACCGGCTACTCCAGCCTGGCCTACCTGCGCCGTTTTCCGATCGACAAGCTCAAGATCGACATGGCCTTCATCCGCGACGTCACCAGCAACCCGGACGACGCCGCCATCGTGCAGGCGATCATCACCATGGCGCACAGCCTGCACCTGGTGGTGATCGCCGAGGGCGTGGAAACGCCGGCCCAGCGCAGCTATCTGCTGCGCCACCACTGCGACGAGATGCAGGGCTACCTGATCAGCCGGCCGTTGCCGCCGGCGATGATCGAGGCGCTGATGCTGCGGCACCGGCGCGGCGGGGCGCCGGCGCCGCACGAGGTGGCCAGGCGGACGTTGCTGATCGTCGACGACGATCCCTTCATGCTGGAACTGTTGGCGGACCAACTCCATGGTGAGCCCTACCGCATCCTGCGGGCGCGTTCCGGCGCCGAGGCGTTCGACGCGCTGGCCCGACACGAAATCCAGGTGATCCTGTGCGACCAGAGCATGCCCAACATGTCGGGCACGGTGTTCCTGGACCGGGTCAGGGCCATGTATCCGGACACCTTCCGGATCGTGCTGTCGGGCCGCACCAACCTGGAAGAGATGATGTCGGCCGTCAACAACGGCGTGATCGACCGCTTCTATGCCAAGCCGTGGCACCCGGAGACGCTGCGCAACAATGTGCGGCAAGCGTTCCGGCACCCGCGCCTGGCGGCTGTGGCGCCCGAGCCGGCCCTCGCCTGAGCCGATGGCGGGGTCGATGTCAAGGTCGATGTCAAGGTCGATATCAAGCCGGCGGCGGCGCGTGTTTGCGCAGGTGGCGGTCGAGGCTGTTGGCGAAGCTTTGGCGGTCGCCCTGGCTGAAGGCGGCCGGGCCGCCGGTGTCGACGCCGCTGCCGCGCAACTCATCCATGAAGGCGCGCATCGTCAGCATCTGGGCGATGTTGTCGCTGGTATAGAACTCACCGCGCGGATTGAGCGCGTAACCGCCCTTCTTCAACACGTCCGACGCCAGCGGAATGTCGCCGGTGACGACCAGGTCGCCCGGCGCCAGCAGGCGCACGATTTCCTGGTCTGCCACGTCGGCGCCGGACGGCACCTGCACCGAGCGCACGAAGCGCGACGGCGGCACCCGCAGCAACTGGTTGGCGACCAAGGTGACCTGCATCTGCATGCGCTCGGCCACGCGGTAGAGGATGTCCTTGACCACGGCGGGACAGGCGTCGGCGTCGACCCAGATCTGCATCACAGGTCCCACAATTCGCCGTTCGGGTTGGTGCGCGGCGGCGTGACGCCGAAGTGCCGGTACGCGGCCGGCGTGGCGATCCTTCCGCGCGGCGTGCGCTGCAGAAAGCCTTGCTGGATCAGGTACGGTTCCAGCACGTCCTCGATGGTGTCGGCCGCCTCGCCGATGGCCGCCGCCAGGTTGCCGATGCCGACCGGGCCGCCGCCGAATTTATACAGCACCGCCTCGAGCAG
>DASVTJ010000383.1:0-4171 GCA_036387635.1 Duganella sp. | reverse complement strand
CTGGATCCATCACTTCGGCGGGCGCTCGCCGCACGCCGGCACCGCCAACGCCAGCCTGGCGCTGCACATGATCAACAACTACTTCGAGTACGCGCCGAACGGCCACGGCCTCGACGCGGGCGCGACGACCACGTCGGTGCTAGCCGAGGGTAATTACTACTACAACGTGTCCCGTCCGGTGCAGACCGACGACGATCCCGGCGTGGTGCTGGCGCCGCTGGCCGGCATGAGCAGCGCCGTGTCGTCGGCCTGCTCGGCCGCGCTGAAACGGCCGTGCGTCGCCAATGCGGCCAATCCGATGCCGAGCGCGGGCGCCGCCTCGTTTCCGGCCGATACGCGGGCATTGACGCCGTTCAGCGGCAAATCGGGCACCGTCGTGCCGACGCCGTATCCGGCCACCGAGGTGCCGAAGGTCGTCAAGGACTCGGTCGGTCCGGGACATTTGTAAGGAGAAGCTGGCGTCGCGCGCCGGTGCCGATATCGGTGCCGGCGCCAGCAGCGCGCCTGGCCAAAACCTCGTATCATGTTGCCCATGCGTACCCATGTCAGTTCCACCGGACTGTTGATCCGTAGCGATCCTGCCCAGTCTTTCACCTATCCGACCCATATCGACCGTGCCTGCCTGGACGCCTTGCCGTCCCAGCCGGGCATCTACATCTTCCGCGACGGCGAGGGCGCGGCACTGTATGTCGGCAAGAGCGTCAACATCCGCACGCGCGTGCTCAGCCATCTGCGCACCCAGGACGAGGGGCAGATGCTGGCGCGCACGCGGCATATCGATTTCGAACTGTGCGGCGGCGAGATCGGCGCCTTGTTGCGCGAGTCGCAGTTGATCAAGCAACTGCAGCCGGTGTTCAACCAGAAGCTGCGGCGTTTACGTGAGATGTGCTCGCTGCGCCTGGCCGGTGGACGGCCGGAGGTGGTGTTCGCGCGCGAAGTAGACTTCGCGCGCACCGAAGGGTTGTACGGTCTGTTCGGCAGCCGCAAGGCGGCGCTGGAAGTGCTGCGTTCACTGGCCGAGAGCGTGCGCCTGTGTTGCGCGGTGATCGGACTGGAGAAAACGGCGGCGGGGCGGCCTTGCTTCGGCCACCAACTGGGACGTTGTGGCGGCGCCTGTGTCGGCGTCGAGAGCGCCGACGACCATGCCGAGCGATTGCTGACGGCGCTGGAGCCGATGCACATCGCGCCGTGGCCGTTCGCCGGCGCGGTCGGCATCGTGGAAGTGGCCGGCGGCCGCCGCTTCGTCCACCTTGTAGATCACTGGAACTATCTTGGACAAGGAGCCGGGCAGGAGGCGGCCGGCAAACGGCCTAAAGCGGCGCCGCCACCGGCCGGGTTCGATATCGATGTCTATCAGATACTCGTCAGGCCATTGTTGCAGGGCGGCTTGACGGTCGAGGCGCCCTAGAGCAGCTTGCTGCCCGCCGCCATTTCTACGGTCGTTGTGATGGGCTGGAGGCGGGCGGCGCCGGGAGTGTTGGTTCGACCCTGGCCGGCGGCGTGCGCGTTTGCTTGCTATGGGGGGCGGATATGAAGGCGTACCACAGGCCGTACAGGATCAGCGCCTTGACAACAAGCGCGAGCACGATGGCCAGCGCGACAGGCGTTCCATAACGTTGGCGCAAGCTCATGGCTGGTCCCGTCCAATCGCGCGACGAACGTGCCTCGACGACATGGCATTTCCTCTGTGCTGAATTTTCCTCATTCCACAATATAGAAGAATTCGTTGAAAGTTGCACCACAGCTGATCGCTATATAATTAGGTATATTGCGCAGGTATATTGCGCTTTGAGCGCATCGGGCGGGCGTATCACCAACAACAGGAGCGCGGATGGAGGCTGTAAAAATAACGATGGCGGCGCTGGTGGCTGCCGTATGTGCTGCCTCGCCGGCGCGCGCGTTGGCGACCGACATCACGGTGTCGGCGGCGGCCAGCTTGACCAACGCCTTCAAGGAAATCGGCGCCGCCTACGAGAAAGAGCACGCGGGCGACAAGGTGCTGTTCAATTTTGCCGCCTCCGATCCATTGGTGCAGCAGATTAGCAAGGGCGCGCCGGTCGATGTGTTCGCCTCTGCCGACCAGGAGGCGATGGACAAGGCCGACGCGCTGAAACTGCTGGCGCCGGGCAGCCGCCGCAACTTCGTCACCAACAGAGTGGTGCTGATTGTGCCGGCCGGCAGCAAGCTGGGAATCAGGGACGTCGCTGATTTGCGGCAGGCCGCCGTCACTCGCGTAACGCTGGGCAATCCCGCCAGCGTGCCGGTCGGACGATACGCCAAAGACGCGTTGGCGCAAGCCGGGCTGTGGGCCGCCGTCGCGCCGAAGGCCATTTTCGGCACCTCGGTGCGCCAGAGCCTCGATTACGTCGCGCGGGGCGAGGTCGACGCCGGCTTGGTCTACGCCACCGACGCCATCGTGCAAAAAGCGAAGGTGCGCGTGATCGCCACCGTGCCGACCGCGACGCCGGTCAGCTACCCGATCGCCGTGGTCGCCGCCGGACCACAGCCCGCTGCCGGCCGCACGTTCGTCGACTATGTGCTGGCGCCGGCCGGGCAGGCGATCCTGGCACGCCATGGCTTTGGCCGTCCATGATGGCGACCGGAGCGGAGCGCGCCGTTGGATAGCGTTTTCAATGGCTTTTTCGCCGAACCGGCCTGGATTGCGCTGCGCCTGTCGCTGAAGGTTGCCATGTGGGCGACGCTGATCGATCTGGTGCTGGGCGTGGCGCTGGGCTATCTGCTGGCGCGCAAGCGCTTTCCCGGGCGCGAACTGCTGGACGCGCTGCTGACCTTGCCGATGGTGATGCCGCCGACGGTGCTCGGCTACTACCTGCTGGTGCTGATCGGCCGCGAAGGCGTGCTCGGCGCCTGGTTGCAACAGACCTTCGGCATCAACCTGATCTTCACTTGGCAGGCGGCGGTGATCGCGGCGGCGGTGGTGGCGTTTCCGCTGGTGCTCAAGGGCGCGCGCGCCGCGTTCGAATCGGTCGACCGGCAACTGGAACAGGCCGCGCAAGTGCTCGGCATTTCGCCGTTCGGCGTGTTTCTGCGCGTGACGTTGCCGCTGGCCTGGCGCGGCGTGTTGGGCGGCACCTTGCTGGCGTTCGCGCGCTCGATGGGCGAGTTCGGCGCCACGTTGATGGTGGCCGGCAGCATCCCCGGCAAGACGCAGACGCTGTCGATCGCCGTGTACGAGGCGGTGCAGGCCGGCCAGGACGACAGCGCTAATCTGCTGGTCATCATCACGTCGGTGGTCTGCATCGCCGTGCTGATCGCCGCCAACAAGCTGACCCCGAACCGCCATCCGCAAGGCTGACCATGCAAATCAAAGTCGACATCTGCAAAACCCTGCGTTCCGGCACGCGCATCTTCGAGCTGAACGCGCGCTTTGAATCGGCCAGCCAGCGCGTGGTGATCTACGGGCCGTCCGGCGCCGGCAAAAGCCAGCTGCTGAAGGCGCTGGCCGGATTGATGACGCCGGATCGCGGCCGTATCGAGCTGGCCGGACGCCGCCTGTTCGACAGCGCGGACGGCATCGACGTGGCGCCGCAGCGGCGCCAGGTGGCCTATCTGTTTCAGGATTACGCGCTGTTCCCGCACTTGAATGTGCGCCAGAATATCGGTTTCGGTTTGCAGCGCGGCTGGCGCAACCCGCTCTCGCGCGTCGACGGCGAGACGATCCGCCACTGGCTACAAGCGTTCGAGCTGGATCATGTGGCGCGCCAGTTCCCGCACGAGTTGTCGGGCGGACAGCGCCAGCGCGTGGCGTTGGCGCGCGCGCTGGCGCCGCAACCGAGCGCGTTGTTGCTGGACGAACCGTTCGCGGCACTGGACCCCGGCCTGCGCGACCGCATGCGCGCCGAGCTCGATACTTGGCAGCGCAAGCTGGCGATACCGATGATACTGATCACCCACGATCCCGAGGACGCCACCGCTTTCGGCGATCACGTGCTGCGCATGGAAAACGGACGCATCGCCGACGCCGGGGACCGGCCATCATGAAGCCGACCATGGCATTGCAGGGCAGCGTCTGGATGACCATCGACGGCCAGAAGCTTGGCGGGCACGACCGCGTCGAGCTGCTGGCGGCGATCGCTTCGACCGGCTCGATCACCAGCGCGGCCAAGGCGGTCGGTATGAGTTACAAGGGCGCCTGGGATGCGATCGAGTC
>DASVTJ010000382.1:0-3367 GCA_036387635.1 Duganella sp. | reverse complement strand
AACCAGCTCGGCCCCGGCCGCCACCGGCTTCATGCCGCAGGCGCGGTGGCCGCTGGCGACCAGTTTATGCAGGATCGCGCTCGAGACCAGGGTCTTGCCGATCTCGGTATCGGTGCCGGTGACGAAGCAGCAGAAGCGGCCGGGAAGGCCTTCGCTTGCGAGCGCCTCGCCCGGCGCGCCCACCGGTTCTTCCTCGGTGTCGGTTTCAGGCAGCATGGGTGCGGGAGGAATGGCGATCTCGACCGCCGGTTCCTGCGGATCGTTCAGGTTCTTGGTCACATGGCCTCCAGTTCGTTCAGTGTCGCCACCAGCCGCGCGACTTCGTCATGGGTATGTGCGGCCGACAGCGTCACGCGCAGGCGCGCCGTCCCCTGCTGCACGGTCGGCGGACGGATCGCCGGCACCCACAGGCCGCGTCCGTACAGCGCGGCGGCCACGCGCAGCGCTTCCTCGTTTTCTCCGATCACGACCGGCTGGATCGGCGTGCTCGATGCCGGCCGCCGCCAACGCGCCAGGCGCAGGTCGGCGTCGAGCTGCTCGATCAACAACTGCAGGTGCCCACGCAGGGCCGCGCCCTCGTCGCTGGTGATGATGTCCAGGCTCGTCAGCAGCGCATGCGCCAGCGCCGGCGGCGCGGCGGTGGTGTAGATGTAGGGGCGTGCGCGCTGGATCATCAGTTCGATTACGCTGGCATGCGCCGCGATGAAGGCGCCGCCGACGCCGGCCGCTTTACCAAGCGTGCCGACATACACCAGGTTCGGCGAACGCAAGCCGAAATGTTCGAGCGCGCCGCGGCCCTGGGCGCCGAGCACGCCCAAGCCGTGGGCATCGTCGACGCATAACCAGGCGCCGTGGCGCTCGCACAGGGCCAGCAGCGCCGGCAGCGGCGCCAGCTCGCCATCCATGCTGAACACGCTGTCGGTGACGACGATTTTCGTCGTTGCGCTGCTGTTCGAAAGCAGCGTTTCGAGCGCGGCCACGTCGCCGTGCGGATACACGCTGACGCCGGCTTTCGCCAGGCGCGCACCGTCGATCAGCGAGGCGTGGTTCAGCGCTTCCGAAAAGATCATGGCATCGGCATCGAGCCCCAGCGCGGTCAGTACGGCCAGATTCGCCATGTAGCCGGTGCTCAGGTACAGCGCACGCGCATCCTCGATGTGGGGCGCGGCGAATTCGGCCAGGCGCTCTTCCAGGATGGCGTGGGCGCGGCTATGGCCGCTGATCAGGTGCGAGGCGCCGCTGCCGGCGCCGTACAGTTGGGCGCCGCTGCGCAGCGCTTCCACCACGCGCGGGTGCGCGGCCAGGCCGAGATAGTCGTTGCTGCAAAAGGCCAGCATGGCGCGCCCGTCGACCACCTGCAGCGGCGCGCAGCGCGTATCGGCCACGCGCCGGCGCCGGAGCAGGCTCTGCTCGTCCAGCGCGGCCAGCTTGCGGTTGACGGTTTCAATCAGGTCCATCATGCGCCCGCGATCACCGATTCGAACACCGTCTTGACGCGCACGCCCAGCAGGGCGATCTCTTCCTCGTCCAGCACATACGGCGGCATCACGTACACGGTCTTCCCGATCGGGCGCAGCAGCAGTTCGTTCTCGACGGCCGTCGTGAAGAAGCGCCGCGCAAAACTCGCCGCGCGGGCGGCGTCCGGCTCGACCGCGTCAAAGGCGAAGATCATGCCGCGCTGGCGGAAGGCATGGGTGCGCTCGTGCTCGGCCAGCGGCGCCATCGCGATGGTCAGTTTGGTGGCCAGCTCGCGGTTGCGGTTCAATACGTCGTCCTCGCGGAAGATCTGCAGCGTGGCGAGGGCGGCGCGGCAGGCCAGCGCGTTGCCCGTATAGGAATGCGAATGTAAAAAACCGCGCGTGATGTCTTCGCTATAGAAGGATTGATAGATCGCGTCGGTGGTGAGCACCAGCGACAGCGGCAGATAGCCGCCGCTGATGCCTTTCGAGAGGCAGATAAAATCCGGCCAGATGGCGGCCTGCTCGCAGGCGAAGAAGGTGCCGGTGCGGCCGCAGCCGACCGCGATCTCGTCGGCGATCAGGTGCACGTGGTGGCGGTCGCACAGCTCGCGCAGCAGTTCCAGGTACAGCGGGTCGTGCATCGCCATGCCGGTCGCGCACTGCACCAGCGGCTCCACGATGATCGCGGCAATTTTATTGTCGCGATCATTGAATAACTGTTCGACGTCCTTGATCGCCCGCCGCGCCACGTCCTGCGCCGATTCGCCCTCGGCCGCATTGCGCGCGTCCGGCGAGGCCACCACGTGCGACGCGCGCAGCAGCGGGCCGTAGGCATCCTTGAACAGCGGGACGTCGGTCACGGACAGGGCGCCGATGGTCTCGCCGTGATAGCTGCCCTGCAGGCAGACGAATTCCTGTTTCTCGCCGTAGCCGGCGTTGCGCCAGGCGTGAAAACTCATCTTCATTGCGATCTCGACCGCCGAGGCGCCGTCGGACGCATAAAAGGCGTGGCCGAGCGCGTGGCCGGTGAGCGCGGCCAGCTGCTCCGACAGTTCGATCACCGGCTCGTGCGTAAAACCGGCCAGCATCGCGTGCTCCAGCGTGTCGAGCTGCTCCTTCAAGGCCGCGTTGATGCGCGGGTTGGCGTGGCCGAACAGATTCACCCACCAGGAGCTGATCGCATCCAGGTAGCGCTTGTTTTCATGGTCGTACAGCCACGGCCCCCTGGCGCGGGCGACCGCGATCAGCGGCACCTCTTCGTGATGCTGCATCTGCGTGCAGGGGTGCCACACGCTGCGCAGGCTGCGTGCGATCCAGTCGGAGGAAGTTTGCTGCTTCACGATGGTTCCAATGCTTTATTAGTTCAGCCAGTTCGGCTTGCGCTTCTCGAGGAAGGAAGCCACGCCTTCGCGGCCTTCGCTCGAGGCGCGGATCGCGGCGATGCGCTGGGCCGTGTCGAGCAGCAGCGCATCCGTCACCGGCGCGCCGACGACTTCGCGCACCAGCTTTTTCGCTTCCACGACGGCGTTCGGGCTGTTCGACACCAGCGCTTTCACCAGGCCGGCGACCGTGGTGTCGAGGTTTTCGGCAGCCACCACTTCGTGCGCAAAGCCCAAGCGCAGCGCGCTAGCGGCATCGAAGCGCTCGGCGGTAATAAAGTAGCGGCGCGCCGCCTGTTCGCCCATCGCCTTGATCACGTAGGGAGAGATCGTCGCCGGGATCAGTCCGAGTTTGACCTCGGACAGGCAGAAGTTGACGGTGTCGGCGGCGGCCACGATGTCGCAGGCCGCCACTAAACCCATGCCGCCGGCATAGCAGTCGCCCTGCACCTTGGCCACGGTCGGCTTCGGGCACAGGTAGATGGTGCGCAGCATGTCGGCCAGGCGCGAGGCGTCGGCCAGGTTCTC
>DASVTJ010000381.1:0-3756 GCA_036387635.1 Duganella sp. | reverse complement strand
GAAGCCGCGCCCCTGCTCGCCGGCGCGGGCCGCTTCCACGGCCGCGTTCAGCGCCAGGATATTGGTCTGGAACGCGATGCCATCGATGACGCCGATGATGTCGACGATCTTCTTCGACGACTCGTTAATCGAGGTCATCGTCGTGACAACCTCGGCCACGACGTCGCCGCCCTTGACGGCCACATGCGACGCCGACAGCGCCAACTGGTTGGCTTGGCGGGCGTGCTCGGCGTTTTTCTTGACGGTGCCGGTCAATTCTTCCATCGACGAGGCGGTTTCCTCGAGCGTGCTGGCCTGCTGTTCGGTGCGGCCCGACAGGTCCAGGTTGCCGGCGGCGATTTCCGCCGACGCTTGCGCGATGGTTTTGCTGCCGGCGCGCACCTGGCCGATGATGTCCACCAGGCTGTCGCGCATGCCGCGCATCGCGTACAGCAGGCTGCTGTGGTCGCCCGGCTTGTTGTCGATGACGACGGCCAGGTTGCCGGCCGCGATGCTGCCGACGATGCCGGCCGCGTACGACGGCTCGCCGCCCAGTTCCCTCAGCAGGCCCCGGCTGATGCGCCAGGCCGCGAACATGCCGACGGCGATGGCGATCGCGCACAGCACCACCATGAAGACGAAGAAACTGGCCGCCACGGCGCGCGCTTGCGCCGCCTGCTCCTGGCTCATTTTTTCTTCCAGATCGATCATGACATTGATCGCGGCAAGCCAGCCGACGAACGCCGGAGCCGCCTTTGTTTGCAGCAACGTGGTGGCCTCCGGAATGTTGTCGGCCTTGCGCAACGCGATCAGCTCGTTGAGCAGGGCGACGGTCTTGGTTTCGCTCTCCTTGATGCCGGCCAGCGCGGCGCGCTCCTCCGTCGTCAAATCGGTGCCGTCGGCGAAAATCTTGTCGAGCGGGCCGGCCGATTTGGCGTAGGCGGCCGACAGCGTGGCGATCTTATCGAGTTCGGTCTGCAAAGCCGGGGCGCTGGCGGCCAGCACCACGTCGCGCGCGGCGATCGAACGGTCGTGCACGCTGCCACGGAAATTGATCGCGTGGCGCTGCTTGACGTTGTTGACGTCGCTGATATGGGTGAGCATGCGGTCGATGCTCGACACCCGGCCGATGCCAAGCCCGGTGAGGGCGATCATCAGCACGAAGACGGCGCCGAAACCGATCGCCAGGCGCGTGCCGATCTTCATTCCCGTGAATTTCATAATTTTCCTGTAATGGTGGTGAATTGGCAATGCAATTGATATTGTCGCACGGCAATTTACCACTGTAACACAGCGTGATTTGGCCCGCATTGAGGAACGTGAATATGCTGTGGGGTTGTCACGCATGGCCCGACAGCGGGACAACGGGCGAACATGAGGCTGAGGTATAGTTTCCCTATGCCAGCCCCGAATAAATATCCCAGCACGCCCGATGGACGCTACTTTGTTGTCAAGGGTCGTCTGTGGCGAATGAGCAACCCAAATCTCCCCGAAGATGAAAGGCAGCAGCTGGTTAATCGGCTCATGCTTGCCCGCAGGCAGGTGGGGGCGGCGGTCAAGGCGCAAGATGCGGAGGCCGAGCACGCCGCCCGGGCGCAGGTCGATAAGGCGAAACGTGCGCTGGGAGAGCGGGGACCTGTGTGGTGGACTGATGGCGCGCCAGATCTCAACCAGCACGCGGTGAAGAATACGCCTTACGCGGAATGGCATGCCGCCCTGGGCGAAGGCGCGTAGGGCTTGCTGTCGGATTTCCCGCCGCGCCACTTTCCGCCCGGTGGTCTACCCGATCGGCAATGTGGAAGGTTCGCTCGGCAGCTCAGTCCGGCCCGTTGCCAAGCAGGTCGCGGGCGTTCAACAACGCGTAGATGATCTCGGGATGTTGGCCGAAGCAGCGGCGGATCGCGGCCGGGATGTTTTCGCGCGTGCGCCGGCACAGCCCCGGCTGTTCAGCGAGCCGGATTTGCAGACCCATCACCGTGCGCACTTCGTTGGCGCTGGGCGTGATGGTCAGCCTTATGCCCAGCAGATCCCGCATGCGCTGCTCGATGCGGCCCAGTGCTTCGTAGCTGTCAATCGCTTCGATGCGGGCGATCAATGCTTTTTCCTCTTCGCGCGTGAGCCGCAGCACGCGGATGTCGGTCTGATTGTCGCGCTGCCACGCGTCGAGCAGCTCGCCTTGTCCGCATTCGCACGCGCCTGGCGGGCACTCTTTGCGGATCGGGAAAGGCAGGGCTGATGGCATGGTCAAATTCGCGGTGACGGGAAATCGATTCTACCCTGAAGACCGGCGCCGGGCGAGCGGACGGCGGCAACCGGCACAGTGAGAGACATGATAATATTTTCGTCTTTGCAACAGCCTTCCCGTGTATGCGTTCTCTTTCCGCTTTGTTGTCCGCAGGTTTTCTAGTGTTGATGGCGTCGTGTTCGGCGCACGCCACCGATTGGCAGCCTTTCCGCTGGCATATGGCCAGTCTGAGCGGCGGGCCGCCGGAGCGGGTCGCGCTGCTGCTGCCCGTCACCATCAACGGTACCAAGTGCCTCGTCCAGCTCGACACCGGCGTCGCGGAGGAGCTGGTGTGGAGCCGCCAGCCGCAGCCGTCATCAGCGCCCAGCACGCCGCGCACGGCGATGGTGGAGCTGGCCGGCATCCGCAAGACCTTGAGCGCCGATCCCGCCAGCCTTGAACTGTTGACGCCGGAAATCTGCGCGGCCGCGCCGATCGCCACGGTCGGCAATGCCTTCTTCGAGCACGGCAGCTTGACGCTGGACTTGGTCCGCGCGCGGTTCGCCTTCGCGCCCGAGCCGCAACTTGCCAACAGACCGGGCGCGCAGCCCTTGTTCTACGCGCGCTGGGCGCACACTGGCGGCCATCCGCTGGTCGAGGTCAAGCTTGCCGGCGGCAAAGCCGGCTACGCGTTATTGGACACCGGGTCCGTGCGTTTCGGCCTGGCGGCGACCGGGCTCGATGAATGGAATGTCATGACCGGCGGCTTGCCGCTGGCGCAGGGGCCGGGCGTGAAAACGTTCTCGGTTAATAGTTGGGGCAGCCAAGTGCGGTGCTATGAGAGCACCGCCACGGCCGGCGTGGAAGTCGGCGGCGTGCCGCTGCGGCACGTCGCCTCGTATTGCGTGGACCGCGCTTTTCCGTCGCCGGTCAAGTTGATCGGCGTGCTGGGCTTGCGCCCGCTGGGCGGGCGTGTGATCACGCTTGACTACCTGTCGCGCCGCTGGATGCTGTCGGCCGCGCCGGATCTTTGAAGAGTAGGGCTCTCGCGGCACACCGGCTGGAGTAACCCGGCGCACGCCATCGGCCTACGGCATTTGCAGGTCCTGCGGCAGCAATGGCGGCACGCGTGCTAGGCCGCTTGCAAGCGTTGTTGCAGCAACGCCAGCACGGCCGCTTCCTCCGGTTTGAGTGCGTGCAGGTCTTCCTTCATCTGCTGGCGCGCGCGCCGGCGCAGCGCTTCGAGCATTGTGCCGTCGAGATACGATTCCAGCACCGCCGGGTGCACGTAGCATTTGCGGCAAATGGTCGGCGTGTTGCCCAGTTTCTTCGACACCGATTCGATCGCCTGCACGATGTTCTTCTTGGCCTGCGCCTCGGAATCGAACTTTTCGTATTCGAGCAGCGCCACAGCCGCCAGCACGGTACCGGACCAGGTGCGGAAATCCTTGGCCGTGTAATCCTCGCCGGCGATCGATTGCAGATACTCGTTGACGTCGGCCGAGCCGACCGTGTGCGTCTCGCCGTCGTCGTCGACGTAGTGGAACAGTTCC
>DASVTJ010000380.1:0-5933 GCA_036387635.1 Duganella sp. | reverse complement strand
CGCGCCACGCCTTCCCAGTTATAGAAATCCAGCGCCGCCTCCACCTTCGTCAGCAGCGCCTTGAGCAGCGTGCGGTCGCACGAGCCGTCGATGATCACGCTGTCGAGGTCGAGCAGGCAAGTGGCGTTGTTGATGGTGAACGCGATGGCGCGCGCGGCATGTTCGATCCACGCCTGCGTGTGCTCGCGCCATGGGGCGAGCAGGGCGCGGGCGTCGTAGCAGGCGGTGTCGTCCAGGCCGGCGGCGATGAACGAACGCTCCAGGCTGAACAGCGACGCCGCGCTGAGCAGCTGTTCCGGTGGCGCCGCGCTGTCGCGGCGCGCCAGGCACAGCGGGATGGAACCGATGGCGCCGGCGTTGCCGTGCAGCCCGCCGCGCAGATTGCTGTCGATGACCAGGCCGCCGCCGATAAACGTATCGACGAACACATACAAGAAACTCTTGATGCTGCGGCCGCGGCCGGCGACCAATTCGGCCACGCAGGCGGCGGCCGTGTCCTTGGCGAACTGCACCGGAAGCGTGGTCATCGCCTGCACCCGCTCGCAGATGTCGATGCGGTTCCATTTCTCGGCCTGCTCGGGCGCGATGCCGAGCAGCTTTTGCCATCCACCCAGCGCCAGCGGCGCGGCGATGCCGATGCCGCTGATGCGCTTGGCGCGCGCCTCGCCCAGCTCGGTACGCAGCAGCGCCAGCTGCTTCTCGATCTCGCAGAACAGCGTGTCCGGATCGGGGAACGTGTACGACAGCGACGAGCGCGCGCGCGTACGGCCGACGAAGTCGATCAACAGCACATCCAGATTGCGGCGGCCGATCTTGATGCCGATCGAAAACGCGCCGTCCGGGTCGAGCGCGATCGGCACCGACGGCTGGCCGACCTTGCCGCGCAACGCTTCGAGCTTGAGCACGAAGCCCTCTTCGAGCAGGCGATTGATGATCAGCGAAATCGTTTGCGTGCTCAGGTTGGTCAGCCGGGCCAGGTCGGCCTTCGGCATCGGCCCGTGCAAGCGTATCGTTTGCAGCACGACGCGCTCGTTGTACTGGCTCATGCCGATCTGGTTCGAGCCGCGCGGACGCAGACGGCGGATATCGTCGGTGCTGACTTCAGCGATGACTTCGGGAATCACTTCAGCGTTCACTTCGGTGCTGGCGTCGTTGCTCGGCTGGCTTGCCATCATGGCAGTCGGGGAAGGTGGAAAGATTTCCATTATGCCAGAGTGGTACTAATAACACCCTTTTTGAAAATGAAATTCGCATACGGCGCCATCTCGCCGGTCTGCACGATGGCGTACGCCGACGCGACCCGGTCGTAGAAGGCGAAACGCTCGACCGGCGCGCACTGGCGCGGCGCTGCACTGGCCAGCCTCCCGGCCAGCACGATGACCGCTTGCTGCACGTCGGAGACGTAGCCGTCGGGCGTGTGCTCGACCTTCATGAACGCCACCGGTTGCTCGACCGACTGGTCCAGCGGGAACACCGACAGCACCGCCTGGCAGGCGCGGTGCAGGTCGACGCCGGGCATGCGGATCACCGGCTTGCCACGGCCAAGCGAGGCGGCCGTGAAGTTGGCGTCGACCACGACAACCTCGTCGCCGTGGCCCATTTCGCATAACACCTTCAACAGCTCGGGGGTGAGCGCCGAGTCGATTCCTTTAAGCATGTGCATCTTCCGGTAAGTGGGCGGGATCTTTGGCGCCGGTCATCACGGCGACGGTGTCGGACATGCTGATCGTCTTCGGGTTGACCACCGCGGCGCGGCGGCCGAGGCGTTGAATGTGGATGCGGTCGGCAATTTCAAATACGTGCGGCATGTTGTGGCTGATGAGCACCACGGCCAGGCCGCGGTCGCGCACGCGGCGGATCAGTTCGAGCACCATGTTGCCTTCCTTGACGCCCAACGCGGCGGTCGGTTCATCGAGAATGACGACGTGACGGGCGAAGGCGGTGCTGCGCGCCACGGCCACGCCTTGGCGCTGGCCGCCGGACAAAGTTTCGACCGGCTGCTGCATCGAGCGGATGCCGATCTTCAAATCCTGCATGTGGCGGATCGCCTCGGACAGCATTTTCTTTTTGTCGATGACGCGGAACACCTTGCCGAGAATGCCGGGCTTGAGGATCTCGCGGCCGAGGAACAAGTTCTCGGCGATCGTCATGGCGGGTGCGACGGCCAAATCCTGATAGACCGTTTCGATGCCGTGGCGGCGCGCGTCGATCGGCGAGCTGAAGTGAACGGGTTTGCCGTCGATCAGCATCTCGCCGGTGTCCGGCACCAGCGCGCCCGACAGCGCCTTGATCAGGCTCGATTTGCCGGCGCCGTTGTCGCCGATGACGGCCAGGATTTCGCCGGCGCGCAGTTCGAAGTCGGTGCCGTCGAGGGCGGTGACGTTGCCGTAGCGCTTGACCAGTCCGCGTGCCTGGAAGACCGGGGTTCCGTTAGAAATAGCCATGATCAGCCTTTCTTGTGAGTGAGTTGGTCGGTGGCCACAGCCAGGATCACCAACACGCCGGTGACCAGTACCTGGTACACCGAGGGCACGCCCATCAGTGTCAAGCCGTTGCGGAAGACGCCGACAATCAGCACGCCGATCAGGGTGCCGACGATCGAGCCGCGCCCGCCGAACAGGCTGGTGCCGCCGATGACGACGGCGGTGATGCTGTCGAGGTTGTCGGTGGCGCCGGCTTGCGGATCGCCCACGCCCATGCGGGCCACCGACAACATCGATGCGATGCCGTAGAACAGGCCGGCAACCATGTACACGCCGATCAACACTTTGCCGGTGGCGATGCCGGTCAGGCGCGCCGACTCGGGATTGTTGCCGACCGCGTAGACGTGGCGGCCCGGCGCCGTGTCGCGCAGGAACAGCCAGGTGAGCACATACAGGCCGATCATCAGCACCGTGCCGTACGTGACCGAGGTTTGGCCGAGCTGGAAGGTATTACCGAAGAACATCATGGCATCCGGCACGTCGGTGACGGTTTGCGCGCCGGAGTAGATTTGCGTCAGCGCGAAGGCGATGTTCATCGTGCCGAGCGTGACGATGAAGGCGGGCAGCTTGATGCGCGTGACCAGCGAGCCGTTGAGCGCGCCGATGGCGGTGCAAACCAGCATGCCGCAGGCGATGGCCAGATACGGGTCGATGCCGAGGTCGACGGCGAACTTGCTCATAACCACCGAACCGAGCGCCATCACCATGCCGCACGACAGATCGATGCCGGCGGTGAGGATGATCAAGGTCTGGCCGAGCGCGATGACGCCGACGATCATGACCTGTTGCAAGATCAGTGAGAAATTCTGGCCGCTGAAAAAGCGGTCCGTTTGCGAGGCGAAAAACAGCGACGCCACCACCAGCGCGATGAACGGCCCGAGCGTGGCGATGGGCGGCAGGTAATCGAGCAGGCGTGTTTGCACAGCGGGCTGCTTCGACAGCGAAGGCGAGCCCTGGAGGGGAGTATTCATGTCAGTGCTTCCGTGTTGGTTGACGGGGGAGGGCGCGGCTTACTTCTTGCCCCAGCAAGCGTCCAGGCCAGCCGTGGTGTCCTTGCTGTCGACGCCGGCGAGCGGCTTGTCGGTGATCAAGGTGACGCCGGTGTCGGTGTAGCCGCTGGCCTTCTTGCCGGTCTTAGCGTAGTTGAGGCCGGCTTCGACGCCGAGCGTCGCCATCTTCAGCGGATATTGCTGCGCGGTGGCGCCGATCTTGCCGCTCTTGACGTCGCGCACGCCGGTGCAACCACCGTCGACGGAAACAATTAATACATTTTTTTCCTTGCCAGCAGCCTTCAGGGCCTTGTATGCTCCCGCCGCCGCCGGTTCGTTGATCGCGTAGACCAGGTTGATGGCCGGGTTTTTCTGCAGGCAATTTTCCATCGCGGTCTGGCCCTTGGCCTGGTCGCCGTAACTGTCTTGCATGCAGGCGATGCTGGCATCGCCTTTCTTAATGCCGAATCCTTCGAGGAAACCGGCCAGGCGCTGGATGCCGACCGGATGGCCGGGGAACAGGTCCAGCGCGGCGATGACGGCAGGCTTGCCGCCGAACGACGCCTTGGCGTAGCGGCCGATCAGCACACCAGCTTTATGGTTGTCGGTGCTGAACAGCGCATCGGCGGCGCTCATCGGCTCGGTCGGGCTGTCCATGGCGATCACCATCACGCCCTTGTCGCGCGCCTTCTTAATCGACGGCACGATGGCCTTGGCGTCGCTTGGCGTGATCAGGATGGTCTTGGCCCCGGCCGCGATCATGTTCTCGATCGCCGTCACTTGGCCGGCGTTGTCGCCGTCGGACTTGCCGGCGCCGGTCAGCAGCTTGGCGCCGCCGGCCTGCGCGGCCTGCTGCGCGCCTTCCTTCATCTTGACGAAGAATGGATTGATTTCGGTCTTGGTGATCAAGCCGATGACCGGCTGTTCGGCGGCGCTGGCCGCGAAGGTGCCCAGCGCGCTCAGCGCACTTAGCGCCAGGAAATATTTCAGTCTCATGCGATGTCTCCGTTGATTTTCTAGGTGGCTCCATTGACGGTGGAGCGGGTTTCGGCAGCTCACGATAACGCTTGATAACGCTTTACTGCCGAACCGATTAGGAATATATTCCCATCAAATTAATAAATCAAGTTGTTTTATTAATTACATGAGCGGCCTACAAAGGCGGTCCGGAGGCCGCGCGAGAGCGCGCTGGACCGTTTAATTTTTTCAATGCAGCATTCGAGGACATATGATCGCAACGTTAGGCGAGGCGCTGGTAGACATGATCGAGCAGCCCGACGGCCGCTTCCAGGCCTGTCTGGGCGGCTCGGTATTCAATACCGCCATCGGGCTGGCGCGCCAGGGCGTGCCGACCGCCTATCTCAACCCGATGTCGACCGACAAGTTCGGCGTGAAATTCGCCGCGCGCCTGCAAGAGACCGGCGTGCATGCCGCCGCCGCGCCGAGCGAGCGGCCGACCTCGCTGGCCATCGTCAGCATCGACGCCAACGGCGCGCCGACCTATGTCTTCCACCGCGAACACGTGGCCGACCGCGATATCAGCGCGGCGTCGGTGATCGCCAGCTTCCCGCCGACGATGGCGCTGCTGCACACCGGCGGACTAGCCCTGGTGCCGGAGGACGGCGCCACATTGACGGCGGCGCTGCACGCGGCGGCCGCCGGCGGCGCGCTGTTTTCGATCGACGCCAACCTGCGGCCGCTGGTCGCCGGCGAGCTGGCGCGCTACGTCGACGCCGTGCGGCAGGCGCTGCGCTTGGCCCATATCGTCAAGGTCAGCGACGAAGACCTGGCCCATATGGGACTGGGCGAGGCGACGCTGGCAGAAGTCGCCGCCGCATTGTTCGAGGACTCGTCGGTCGAGCTGATCGCCGTCACGCGGGGCGGCCACGCCGCCTCGCTGGTGTCGCGCAGCTGCCAGGTCGAACTGGCCACGCCGTCCGACCTGAACCTGATCGACACGGTCGGTGCCGGCGACTGCTTCCAGGCCGGCCTGATCGGGCACCTGTATCGCGGCGGCATGTTGACGAGCGCCGCCGCGCTGCGGCAACTCGACGCGGCGACGCTGCGCGCCGCGCTCGGCCACGCCATCTGCGCCGCCAGCGTCAATGTCACGCGCGCCGGTTGCGACCCTGCCACGTGGGAGCAAACCATTCAATTCGGCATCGATCGGGAAAACCTGATCGCCATGACTTCCGGCGCTTGATGCATTAGTGCGAAAGCGCCAGCCCCGGCCGCTCATCAATTACCGACTAGCGAATGATCGGCCGGGAAAACAGTAGTGCAACCAGTTAGTAGTTCAACCAGTTGGAAGTGGCTTCGATTGCGCTGCGGGAACAGCGCGAAGCCTGACTTATGCAGCATCGCCTTACCCGGCGTGAACGCGCCACAGACAACAAAACAATTAAAGAAGACCCTAAAAATGTCAACCTCGAAACAACGCTCGACCTTGAAACAATCCATC
>DASVTJ010000379.1:0-14620 GCA_036387635.1 Duganella sp. | reverse complement strand
CAGCCGGTCGGCGACGACGCCGCCGCGACCGGGCGCCACATCGCCTATCTGCCGGAGCAGGTGGCGATTTATCCGGAGCTGAGCGGCGTGGAGAACCTGCGCTACTTCTCGCTGCTGGCGGCGATCGACTTGGGCGACGGCACGTTGCGCGGCCTGCTGTCCGAGGCGGGGCTGCAGAGCGAGGCGCATGACCGCGCGGCGCGCTTTTATTCGAAGGGCATGCGGCAAAAGGTCGGCATCGCGATCGCGATGGCGCGCGAGGCGAAATTGCTGCTGCTCGACGAGCCGACCTCCGGCCTCGATCCGCTGGCGGCCGCCGAGTTGTCGGCCGGCTTGCGCGCCGCCGCCAAAAGGGGTGTCGCCATCCTGATGGCTACCCACGACCTGTACCACATCAAGGAGGTGGCGACGCGGGTCGGTTTCCTGCGCGGCGGCCGCATCGCCAGCGAGATCGATCCGCAAACCACCGACCACGCGATGCTTGAGCAGCTGTACATCTCGGAGCTGGGCCGGTGAGCGCGGCCTCCGACCTGGCGCTGCTGCGCGCCGAGACCGAACGCCTGTGGCGCGAGCCGCGCCTGCGCTGGGTCGCCGCGCTGGCGCCGCTGCTGCTGTTGATCGTGTTCCTGTCGTCGTGGAACGGCGCCGCGCGCCTGGCCGACGACCGCCAGCGCTTCGCCGCCGCCGAGCGCGCGCGCTGGCTCGACCAGGGCCGGAAGGACCCGCACAGCGCCGCCCACTTCGGCGTCTGGGCCGTCAAGCCGGCCTCGCCGCTGGCGGTGCTGGCGCCGGGAATCGAACCGTTCGTCGGCCTGGCGGTCTGGCTCGAGGCGCACAAGCGCAACGAGATGATATTCCGCCCCAGCCAGGACGCGCATCCGATCATGCGCGGCGCGACCTCGGTGGGCCAATTGCTGGAGCTATTGGGGCCGTTGTTCGCGATCCTGCTGGGGTTCACCGGTTTCGCCCAGGACCGCCAGCGCGGAACGTTACGCATGGCGATGGGGAACGGCGGCCGGCCGGCGCGCATGCTGCTGGTGCGCTTCGCCGTCATGGCCGGCGTGTTGGCCTGCGTGGCCCTGCTGCCGGCGGCGCTGTTCGGGGCCTACACGCTGCACGCCTTGCCCGACGCGGGCTGGCAGGGCGCCGGCCGCCTGGCGGTGTGGGGAATGCTGCAGTTTTTGTACCTGCTGGCGTTCCTGCTGATCGCGCTGGCGGTGTCGCTCAAGGCGCCGAGCGCGCGCGCGGCGCTGGCCGTCATGCTGGCGCTATGGCTGGCGCTTTGCGTGGTGCTGCCGCGCGCCGCCGGCAACGCGGTCCAGGCGCTGGCGCCGGCGCCGCCTTATCAGGCGGTGCGCCAGAGCGTCGACCGGGCGGCGCCGGCATACGAGGGCGCCGACAAGTGGGAGGCGCGGGCCACGGCGCTGCTGGCGCAAGCCAATGGCGCGCCGATCGACTTGCGCGCGGCGCAGCTGGACCAGTCCGAACGCGAGTCGCACGCCGTGTTCGACCGGCTTCTGGGTCGCTTCTACGACGCCATCGAAACCCAGGACCGCGCCTTCGGCTGGCTGGGCGCGCTGACGCCGGCCGTGGCCTTGCAGGCCGTCGGCAGCGCCGTCGCCGGCACTGATTTCCATCAGCACCGCCACTTCATCGATGCGGCCGAAAGCTACCGGCGCGCGACGGTCAACCGGCTCAATGGCGAATTGATGCGGCACGCCGGCCATGACGGTCCGATGGAGACGGGCCGCGATTTCTGGGCATCGGTGCCGGCGTTCGACTACCGGCCGCCGACGTTGGGCATGGCGCTGGCCAACGCGCTGGCGCCGCTGGCAATGCTGCTGGCGTGGTGCCTCGGCGCCGCCGGCGCCGCGTGGCGCGCGGTGAAGGGAGTGCGGCCATGAGGCGCGCGCCGTTTTGGGCGTTGTTCAGGATCGAGGTCAAGCTGCTGCTGGCGTCGCGCTTTAGCTGGATACTCGGTGCGCTGCTGTTCGGGGCGATGTGGTGGGGCGCGGTCAACGGCCAGCACCAGGCGCGCGCCCAGCAGGCGACGATAGACCGCATCGCCTCGCACGTGGAGGGCAGGCTGGCCGACCAACAGGCGGCGGTGGCCCGTTACCGCCAGCCGGCGCCGGCGCAACTGCCGTACTGGCAGGACCCGTCGGACGTCTCGGGCTATATGCGCTACGGGCTGGAAGCCCACGCCGTCAAGCCGCCGTTGCCGCTGGCAGGTCTGGCCATCGGCCAGTCACGCTTGCTGCCGTTTTATATGAAGACCGACCTGGATTACGTGGCGCCACCCGGCAGCGCTTTCGACTTCACCAACCCGCGCTTTCTCGCGCTGGGCGAGTTCGATTTCGCCTTCGTGCTGGTGGTGATCCTGCCGCTGGCCGTCATCGCGCTGGGCGGGGCGCGCCTGGCGGCCGAGCGGGACTCCGGCGCGCTGCTGCTGATGCTGGCGCAACTGCCGTCGTTCCGGCGGCTGGTCATGCTCAAGTTCGGCGCGCTGGCGGCGGTCTGCGTGCCGTTCGCCGTGGCGGCCGCGTTGCTGGCGCTGATGGCCGCCGGGGTGCCGTTGTGGCAAACGCCCGAGCCGGGGACGATGCTCTCGCTGCTGGTGGCGTCCGCCGGCCTCACCTTGTTCTGGGTCGCGTTGACCACGCTGGTCGCCAGCCGCAGTGGCGTGGTGGGCAGCTACCTGCGCCTGATTTCGATCTGGGTGGTGTTCACGTTCGTCGTTCCGGCGGCGGGCGCGCTGCTGATCGCGCAAACGGCGCCCGCGCCGGCGGCGCTGGCGTATCTGGACCAGCTGCGGCGCATTCACAACATGACGCCATCCGAGCGCGACGCGGTGTTCACCGAGTACGTGTCGGCGCGCCCGGAATACAGCGCGATCGCCGCGCGCATCACATCGGTCAGCTATGCGACCAAGCAGATCGCGGTCCAGCAGGCGGTGGAGCGGCGGTCGGCGAAAGGGGACGCCGCGATGGCGCGCGCGATGGATAAGGCAGCCACGCAAGCGGGCTTGGTGGCCTGGCTATCGCCGGCGATGGTGTTCGACTCCATGCTGCAGCAGGCGGCGGGCACCGGCATCGAGCGCCATCGGGAATTCCTGCTGGCGGCACGGGCCTACACCGAGCGGCTGCGCGCCTTTTTCTGGCCGAGGGCGTTGGCCGAGGCGGCGCGGCCCACCCAAGCCTGTCCGGGATGCGCCGGACGGATGAACTTCACGGCGCATCGGGAGATTCCGCGCTTCGAGCCGGCGCCGCCGGCGAACGGCATGATCCCCGGCGGCGGCGCCGCGCTGTACATGTGGGGCCTCGCGGCGCTGGCGGGCTTGCTGCTGTGGCGCGGCAAGCGCCTCAATCCGTGACCGGGCTGCGGGTCGCGGGCGGGTCGCCGCGCTTGCGCCGCTTCGGCGCCGCCTGCGGCTGCGGTGGCTGCGGCGGCCGGGCGGCGCTGGCGGCCGGGCATTCGGCGCAGACGCCGTACAACGTCAGGTCGTGGCGTTCGATGGTAAAACCCTTGGGTGCCAGGCTGTCCATGTGACCGGGGCAGCCCTCGATATCGAACACGCGGTCGCACTGCACGCAGTGGAAGTGGTGATGGTGGTGGTCCGCCACATGCATCATCTCGTAGCGGGGGTTATCGCCGGGCAGGCTGACGGTCTGGATCACCGCCTCGCCCAGAAGCGCTTTCAGATTGCGGTAAATGGTGGCGATGCCGACTTCGGCGACCGATGCGCGCACCCCGGCCAGGATCTCCTGGGGACTGAGCGGGCGGCCCGCCGCTTCGATGACCGCGCGGATCGCGGTCCGCTGCCGGGTGGTACGTTCCATGGGCTGACTTTTGGGGGTAAAGTGCAATTATCCCATAAACCCGGCCCGGGTTGCCGGGAGCGAAATGCGCGGGATGGATAGCAAATCCACCATTTTTCAGGTAAGCTTGACGCCTTGTGGCCAAAAACCACCGCAGTATCGGGAGAGACTGTTCATGGGTTTTCCTGTGGAACCGCGCCGAAGGAGCAACCGCCCCGGAAACTCTCAGGCAAAAGGACCGATACCGCATTGTAAACTCTGAAGAGCGGCAGGGCTGGACGTCGTCCGCCGCACCGAAGGAGCAAGCGCTGCCGCCATCGCGGCCCGGCGTGAATCTCTCAGGTCCAGAACAGAGGGGGTGTCTTTACGCATGTGCGCGAAGACCATCCCCTTTGACGGTCTGGAGTTCTACCCATGAAAACCATCGCAGTCCTCGGCGGCGGCATCACCGGCGTCACCACCGCCTACGCCCTCGCCAAACGCGGCTTCGCCGTCACTTTGCTGGAGCGCCATCGCTATGCGGCAATGGAAACCTCGTTCGCCAATGGCGGCCAGCTGTCCGCCTCCAACGCCGAAGTGTGGAACCACCGTTCCACCATCGTCAAAGGCTTGAAGTGGATGCTCAAGAACGACGCGCCGCTGCTGGTCAATCCCAAGCCGAGTTGGCACAAGCTGTCGTGGTTCGCCGAATTCATCGCCGCCATACCGCACTACCGCGACAACACCGTCGCCACCGCGCAACTGGCGCTGGCCGCGCGCGACAACCTGTTCCGCTGGGCCGACGACGAAGGCATCGATTTCAACCTGAAGCGCGAAGGCATCCTGCACATCTACCGCGACCGCGCCGGCTTCGAACACGCGGCCGAAGTGTCGAAGCTGCTGGCGCTGGGCGGACTGCCGCGCCGCGCCGTCACGCCGGACGAGATGCGCGCCATCGAGCCGACCTTGAGCGGCCATTACTACGGCGGCCATTACACCGAGAGCGACAGCACCGGCGACATCCACAAGTTCACCTCGGGCCTGGCCCAGGCGGCGCAGCGGCTGGGCGTCGCACTGCGTTTCGGCCAAAACGTGACGGCGATGCGGGCCGATGCGAACGGCGTCGACATCACCGTCGAGCTGGACGGCTTGAGCGACACCAGCCGCTACGACGCTGTGGTGGTCTGCGCCCGCACCGCCAGCCGCGCCATGGCCGCCATGCTGGGCGACCGCGTCAACATTTATCCCGTCAAAGGGTATTCGATCACGGTGCACCTGAACGACGCCGCCAGCCAGGGCGCCGCGCCCAACGTCAGCCTGCTCGACGACGAAACAAAACTGGTGACCAGCCGCCTTGGCGAGGACCGTTTCCGGGTTGCCGGCACGGCCGAGTTCAACGGCTACAACCGCGACATCCGCGCCGACCGCATCGCGCCGCTGGTGAACTGGGTGCAGCAATGCTTCCCCGGCGTGAGCACGCGCAGCATCACGCCGTGGGCCGGACTGCGGCCGATGATGCCGAACCTGATGCCGCGCGTGGGACGCGGCAGGGCGCCGACGGTGTTCTACAACACCGGCCACGGCCACCTCGGCTGGACCTTGTCGGCGGCCACGGCCGACATCGTCGCCGATACCGTGTTGCTGGCCGCAGGACTGGACACCGGCCGGCCGCGTTCCGCTTATTCGCCGGTGATCGAGCTGGCGGCCAGGCGCGCGCCGGGGCCTTCCGAGGCGGCATAGCGGCCGCCAGCCGGCCCGATCACATGCGCTGCGTGTTCGATTTGACCGCCTTGCGCACCTCCGGCACGGTGCGCGTGATGATCTCCATGGCGCAGGGGCCAGCGTGCGCCGCGCGGCGATCACGCCTGCGGCGTTTCCAGGGCGACGATGTGGCCGGCCGTGACGACGCGATTGCGGCCGTGGTGCTTCGCCTGATACAAGGCGCGGTCGGCGGCCTGGAACAGCGCCGTCGCGTCGTCGCCCTGGGCCGGGCAGCCCGCCACGCCGAACGAGGCCGTGGTGCGCACGGTGCGGCCGCCGTGCTCCACGTGCAGCGTTTCGATCAGCGCGCGGATGATCTCGGCGCGCTCGGCCGCCAGTTGCGGGTCGCAGTCGGGCAGCAGGATCACCATCTCCTCGCCGCCGAAGCGGCACACCACATCGCACTCGCGCACATTGGTCAGCAGGATGTGTGCCACTTTTTTCAGCACGGCGTCTCCACCGTCGTGGCCGTGGCTGTCGTTGGTACGCTTGAAGTGGTCCAGGTCGATGACGATGATCGCCAACGGCTTGTCGGCGCGCTTGGCGCGGATCAGCTCGCGCCGCAGCGTCTCGTCCATGTAGCGGCGATTGTACAGTTCGGTCAGCGGGTCGATGATCGACTGCAGCCGCAACGTTTCGCGCAATTTGATGTTACTCATCGACATCGAGATTTCCTCGCTCAGCGTCGCCAGCAGCTCGCGCTGGCGTTCGAAGATGTCACGCTCGTCGGGCCCGGCGTACAAGGTCAGGCAACCGAGCACCGCGTCCTGCGTGACCAGCGGCATGCACACGCGCGGACCGGCGCCATGCCGCCCGGCGCCGCCGTGCCGGCACTGCAAATCGCCATCGTCGGCGCAAAAATGGACCGTGCCGCGCCGCACCGCCCAACATTGGCCCGGTTCCATATGGTCGGCGTCGTCGGCCAGGTCGCCCCATGTCGCCTTGCGCTCGAGGATGTCGCGTGAATTGCGGTAGAGATAAAGGCTGCCCGAGACGCCCGGCACCAGCTTCTTGCAGAACGTCGAGACGATCAGCGACGCTTCCTCCACCGTCGAGACGCATTCGAGCGCGTGCAGCATGTCGGCGCTGGTCGCCATCTGCCGGTTGCGCAGCTCGGAGGCGGCGCCGGCGCGGCGCAGCGCCTCGGTGTTTTCCGCCGCCACCGACTCGGCGTTGGCGCGGGCGCGCATCGAGCGCAGGCCCACCCACAGCGCGCCGCCGAGCAACATCAATTCGGCGGCGTTGACCGCCGCGCTGATGTACATGGCGTCCTGGGCGCCTGCCGTCAGCTGGTCGCGCAATTCGGTGCGGTGTATCGATAGCGCGGACAGCTCGCCGCCGATCAGATTGCGCAGGATTTCCATGTGCGTCCTGCCGGCGCCGGTGGCGACGATTTTTTCGGCGGCGTCAAATCCCTGCTCGCGCCGCAGCTTGATGGTCTGCGCCAACAAGGCCAGTTTGGCGTCGATCGACGCCTTGACGTTGGCCAGCGTTTCGCGCTCGCGGGGATGGCGGCTTTCTTCCAGCAACGTCACCCGCAACGGTTCGATCATGCCGATCGCCGCGTGGTAGGGCTGAAGAAATTCTTCCTTGCCCGTCAGGATGAAGCCGCGCTGGCCGGTCTCCGCATCGACTACCAGTGCCAGGATGCGCTGGTAGTGGCTCTCCTTGGCGGAGGTCGCCTTCAGCTCGGTCATCGTGTGCTGGACGCTGAGGTTGGTGAAGTAGGGCAGGCTGCCGACGCCACCCATGAATACCAGCAGAACGAAGGCAAGCCACTTGATGCGTGTTTCGTTGGAGATCATTGTCGTTTGCGTGTCCATGTTAGACATCGAGAATATCATGTCATAAAGAAACTTTAACAAGTGAGTAGCGGTGACCGGCGCATTCGTCGCGTGGCGGCCACAACCGACCGGGACGCGGGTCGCCGGCGCGCCTGCCGGCTTGGCGCGGATACGCCAAGCTCGCCGAAATCCATGTCTGCGCGAGAAAATTTCAATTGCGCAACGCCTTAAGTCCGCTAAGATATTGGCACCTGATCAACTTTGCCCATCTAGGAGCTCGAATGCACCGTTACGTCGCCAGTGCCGCCGCTGTTTTGCTTGTTTTTACCGGGATCGACTGCCGCGCCAGCGAGTCCGCCAGCGGCACCTTCACCGCCACCAGGAGCTGCGAAGCGTTTTCATCCTTCGCAAAACAGAGCAACCCCGGCGCCCAAAAAATCGTGCCGGGCACCGAATACACGGTGCGCGAAATCAACAAGGTCGATTACGACTGGCTGCGGGTGGACGTGCCGGGCGCACAGCCGGCGTTGCGCTGGGTGCGCAAGGAGTGCGGCACGCCCGAGCTGAGCCAGCAACTGAGCAAGGCGCAGCGCGGCCGCGACAAGGCGCCCGGCGGCTTCTGTAACATCGCCAACAAACAAGACAGCTACGTGCTGGCGATCACCTGGCAGCCGGGTTTTTGCGAGCACGTCAAATACAACGGCAAAAAGCCCGAGTGCGACGCCATGAACGGCGGCACGCTGATGGCCAAGAACCTGAACCTGCACGGCCTGTGGCCGAACAAGAAGGAATGCGGCACCAACTACGGTAGCTGCCAGGGCGAGCAGTTTTCGCTGAAGCAGGAAACCATCGACAAGGTGGCGCCGTGGATGCCGAACTTCTTTTACGAGCGCACCTTCGGCGCCTATGAGTGGAACAAGCACGGCAAGTGCCAGGCGCTGCCGCCGGACGAGTATTTCATCAAGGCGGTGTCGGCGGTGCAGGTGGTGAACGATTCGGAAGTGGGCAAGATCGTGCTCGGCAGCGTGGGCGGCTCGTTCCGCGTCAACGACTTCTTCAGCCGCGTCAAAGAACGCTACGGCGACCAGGTGGCCGGCAGCATCTCGCTCATTTGCACCAAGCGCAAATATTTGCAGGAGATCCGCGTGTCGCTGCCGCTCGATTTCGTCACCGACAAGGAATTGCCTCAGATGGTGGCCAAGGCCGCGCCGGCGCCATCGCGCGTGGTCGGCTGCGGCGACGAGGTGTATGTCGAAGGCGCCGGCCGCGACTGACCCGTCGCCCTAGTCGGCGAGCTCGGCGCGCGCCTTCTTGCGCCCGGCCTTGCACTGGTACATGGCGTCATCCGCGGACGCGATCAGGTCTTCGGTGGTGCTGGCCGACTGCGGATAGACGGCGACGCCGATGCTGGCCGCAGCGTACAGTTCGTGGCCTTCGATGCAGTAGGGCATGGCCAGGCGTGCGTTGAGCTTGTCGACCACGCCGGCGGCGTCTTCGGCGTCGCTGGCGACCAGCACCACGGCGAACTCGTCGCCGCCGAGCCTGGCGGCCATGTCGGACTTGCGCAGTTCCGAGCGCAGGCGGCCGGCGGCGCCTTTCAACAGCTCGTCGCCGGCGCCGTGGCCGTAGGTGTCGTTGATGAATTTAAAATTGTCCAGGTCCAGGTACAACACCGCCATCGAGTCCTGGTTGCGCTGGCACAGGCTGAGCTGGTGCCCGACGAACTCGGTGAACATGGCGCGGTTGGCCAGCCCGGTGAGCGGGTCGTGCGTGGCCTGGTGCTTGGCCAGCGCGTGCATCCGCGACGCCTTGACCAGCGCCTGGCCGACTTCGTTGGCCTCGCGCAAGCCGTAGGCGGCCGGCTCGATACTGCCGCCCGCGCCGAGCGCCAGCGCCGGCGCCACCAGGCCGCGGATCGAGCCGCTGATGCGGTTGCCGATGTGCCAGGCGAACAGCAAACCGCTGCCCAGCAGGGCGATGGTCACCAGCACCAGCGTCCACAGCTTGCTGCGCAGTTCGCCGTTCAGCACATCGAGCGGGATGCCGATCGCCACCGTCCAGCGCGACACGCCGGCCTTGGCCAGCACCGCCAGGATCGGCTTGCCATCGAGCGTTTTGGTTTCGAACGCGCCTTCGGGCTGCTCCCGCAACCGTTCCAGCACGTCGGGAATGGCGTGCTGGCCGACAAAACGCTTCATGTCGTCGGTGCGGGCCACCACCGTGCCTTTATTGTCCAGAATGGTGGTGATCCAGTGCTCGGGGTAGGGCTGCTGTTTGAGGATGTTGCTGAAACGCTCTACCGTGACCACCGCGCTGAGCGCGTGAAAGCCCGACGGCTTGCGCATCACCGGAATGCCGACCGTGACGATGTAGCGCCGCGAAATCGGGCCGATGTAGACCTCGGAAATGGCGGTGGCGTCCTTGTTCTGCATATACGTCAGCGCCGGACCGAGTCCGCCGCTTGGCAGCGCCGTGCCGTAAGGCCGCAGTGTGTTGATTAGTTGCTGTCCGCCGCCGTCCTCCAGCAGGATGCTGAAGATGTTCTGGTTGGCGCAGATGGCGCGGGCCTGGTCGTAAAAAGGCTTGAGGTCGGCGCCGGTCAGGCTGGGCGAGGTCGACAGCGCCTTGAGGCTCGATTCGATGACGGCGAATTCCTTGTCGACCGCCATGCCGGTGCTGTGCGCGCCGGTCATGGCGCTGCGGATGAAGGCGGTGCGCGCGAGCTGGTAGTCCGACGCGATCATCCGCACCACCAGCAGCGACGCCGGGACGATGCACGCGATCACCAGCCAGATCAACCTGGAGCGGATCGACGGCGCATGGGCGGATTTCATGGTTTTTGAATCCCTGTCGGCCAAAAAGTTACAACATAGAAAGTGATCCTCGGGCTCAGTCTATCCCCTTGTTTCCGTGTTTTGCAAGAAAATGATTGCGCAAACGACCGCCATTTCGGCTCATCGGCGGTTATCGTTTATCATGTTGAGCGTCGTCAAACTAAGCCCATTTTTCGGAGTCTCAATGCAACTCGTTCGCTGCACGGAAGAGCGCCACGCGCCCGCCATCCTGGCCATCTTCAACGATGCCATCGCCAACTCGACCGCGCTCTATGAATACTACCCGCGCACGATGGAGACGATGAAGAACTGGTTCGCCACCAAGCGCGCCGGCGGCTATCCGGTGATCGGGCTGGAGGACGAGGCGGGCGCGCTGTTGGGGTTCGCCAGCTACGGCGCGTTTCGCGGCTATCCGGCCAATAAATATTCGGTCGAACATTCGATCTACGTGCGCGCCGACCAGCGTGGCAAGGGCCTGGGGCGCACGCTGCTCGGCGCCGTGGTCGACGCCGCGCGTGAGGCCGAGCTGCACATCCTGGTGGGCGGCATCGACGCCGCCAATGCCGCCAGTATCGCGTTGCACGAGCAACTGGGATTCGTGCATGCCGGCACCATCCGCCACGCCGCGTTCAAATTCGACCGCTGGCTGGACCTGGCGTTTTACCAATTGATGCTGAGCACGCCGGCCAGCCCCGTCGACGGCTGAATGCGCGTTAGACCCGGTTCGGCCTGCTGCCGGACCGGCGCCGGGCCGCGCACGATGGCATGATCGTCTTGCAATTCCGCAGTCGCAGACCTATACTGCGCCCGTAGTCAGCTTCTGGTATCTGCAAATTATCGTTTGCAGATTTAAATGGGAAGTCGGTGAGTCGTTCCGCTAGGAATGACAATGCCGGCGCTGCCCCCGCAACGGTAAGCGAGTCAAAGGATTTGCACGATGCCACTGTGCGTACGCATGGGAAGGCGCAAATCCAGAAGTGTCCATAGCGACACCCACTCGCCAGCCCGGAAACCAGCCCGAAGCAGTAAACACGTTTGTATCGCGGAGGGCGATACAGGTGGAGAACTGTCAGGGCCTGATCCGCGCATCGTCGTTCCGGTCTGCTGTGGCGCCGTATTTCTCTCTCACCTGGTTCATCTTCCCGTTACGAGCTTTCCGGCCGCACGTTCGCGACCGTAACTGCTATTCGGAGAACCCATCATGTCCAGCACCCAGATCCACGCCAGTCAAACCGCCGCGCATTCGCGCCCGGTCGCCTTGAAAGACAAGCTGATTCCGGCGTTGATGGCCGCCGGCCTGGGCGCGGTGCTGCTGTTCGGCGCCGGTTTCGCGTCGATGGAAGCGCTGCACAACGCCGCCCATGACAGCCGCCACTCGGCCGGTTTCCCGTGCCATTGAGTCGCGTTGACGCCGGCGCGGGTGCCGGCGCGTTCAACCGCATGGTGCGCACGGCGGCGGCGGCGGGCTTGTTGGCCGGCTTGCTGCTGACCGGCGTGCAGCATTTGCAGGTGACGTCGATCATCGCGCAGGCCGAGGTGCTGGAGTCCGAGCCGCGCAATGAGCCGGTGGCGCATACGCATGCCGAGCCGGTGGCGCATACGCATGCCGAGCCGGCGGCCGCTACGCACGCGGAGCCGGTGCCGCACACGCACGCCTCTGCATCGGGCAATCACCCGGCGCACGAGGCGCCGCACGAGCATGGCGCCTGGGAGCCGGAGAACGGCACTGAACGCACCTTCTACACGGCGCTGGCCGACGTCAGCATGGCTGTCGGCTATGGCCTGTTGCTGGCCGCCGCCATCGGTGTGCGCGGCCAGCCCGTGGACTGGGGTGTTGGCCTGCTGTGGGGCGTGGCCGGGTACGCGGTGTTCTTCCTGGCGCCGTCGCTTGGCCTGCCGCCGGAGCTGCCCGGTACCGCCGCCGCACCCGTCGCGGCGCGCCAGGGCTGGTGGATAGCGACCGCGATGTCGACCGCCACCGCGCTGGCCCTGCTGGCCTTCGGCCGCCATTGGGCGCTGAAGCTGGCGGCGCTCGCGCTGCTGTTCGTACCGCATCTGGTTGGCGCGCCGCAACCGCTGGTGCACGCCAGCGTCGCCCCGGAATACCTGCAACGCTCCTTCGTCTACGCCACCGCGCTTGCCAATGGCGTGTTCTGGCTGGCGCTGGGCGGCTTGACCGGCTTTTTCCACAAACGCTTTTCTTGATCGCTGATCGATGAGAACCCATCACCGCCACCTGTTCATGTGCGTCGGGCCGCGCTGCGCCCCGGTTGAAGGCAGGGCGCAAGCCGTGTTCGAGCGCATGGGCGAAATGATCGATGCCCACCCGGAGCTGGCCGTCAAGCGCACGCGCACGCATTGTATGGTGGCGTGCCGCTACGAGGGTCCGGTGATGGTGGTTTATCCCGAAGGCGTGTGGTATCAGCGGGTGAACGAAGCGAATGCGCAGCGCATCGTCGACGAGCACTTGCTCGGCGGCCGCGTAGTGGGCGACCTGGTTTTCCATCGCCTCGGTGAAGGCGACACCTGCGCACCGGAACCTAAAGATGGTTGATTCGGCGGCCTCCCCGGCGCGCATCGCACTGCTGACGCATGCCTCCAACGATTTGACCGTGCTGCAACAGGCGCAGGCGCAACTGCCCGACGGCTTCGGCGCGGTGGCCGGCGTCAACCTGCAGGCGCTGGAAAGCGATGCCTCGATGGCCGCCTTGCTGGAGCGCGAGCTGCGCTCGGCGCGCGTGATCGTCGTGCGTGTGCTGGGGCGCCTGGGCGGCGTGCCGGGATTCTCGGAACTGGTCGACCACGCGCGGCGGCACGGTCGGCACCTGATCGTCGTCAGCGGCACCGGCGAACCCGATCCGGAGCTGGCCGCCGTATCGGCTGTATCGGCGGGCGTGCTGCAAATGACGCTGAAGTATTTTCAGGCCGGCGGCAGCGTCAATCTGGCGCAGCTGCTGCGCTATCTGTCCGACCACCTGCTGCTGACCGGTTTCGGCTTCGAGCCCGCGCATGACCTGCCGGAACACGGTATTTACCATCCCGATCTGGCGCCCGGCGCCGCACTGGCGGACTGGCTGGCGCTGCGCGACGCGAAAAAGCCCAGCGTGGGGATCGTGTTTTACCGCGCCCATTGGATGAGCGGGAATACGCGCTTCATCGATGCCTTGCTGACGGCGCTGGAAGCGCGCGGCATGAACGTGCTGCCGGTGTTTACGTCGTCCTTGCGCGCCGGTGCCGGCGGCGTGGGCGATGGTGGCGATGGTGGCGGCCTGCCAAGCGCGTTGCGCCTCATGGCCGATGCGTCGGGCGCGCATATCGATGTGCTGATCAACACCACCTCGTTCGCGATGGGCGAGATCACGCCCGGTGGTCCCACGCCCGCCGGCTGGTCGGTCGGCGTGCTGGAGTCGCTCGACGTGCCGGTGCTGCAAGCGATCACCAGCGGCATGACGCTGGAGCAGTGGCAGCAATCGGCACGCGGCCTCAATCCGCTCGATACGGCGATGAACGTGGTGCTGCCGGAGTTCGACGGCCGCATCATCACCGTACCGCTGTCGTTCAAGGCGCGCGCGGCCGGTTCCCCGAGCGAGGCCGTCGAATACCATCCGCTGCCCGATCGCGTTGCGCGCATCGCCGGCATCGCCGCGCGGTTCGCGCGGTTGAAGCGGGTGCCGAACGCCGAAAAACGCATCGCTTTCATGTTCACCAATTCGAGCAGCAAGGCTTCGCAGATCGGCAACGCGGTCGGCCTGGATGCGCCGGCGTCGCTGATCCGCATTCTGGAGGCGATGCGTGCCGATGGCTACGATGCCGGCCAGCCGTCCGGCGACGGCACCGCGTTGATCCACGATCTGATCGCGCGCTGCTCGTACGACAATATCTACGTGACCGCCGAACAGCTGCGCAACGCGGCCGGCCGGGTGCCGGCGGCGCAGTACGCGCGATGGTTCGCCGAGCTGCCGGCCGCCATGCGCGACAGGATGACCGCCCAGTGGGGCGAGGCGCCGGGCGAGGCGTACGTCCACGAGGGGCATGTGTCGCTGGCCGGGATCGAGATGGGCAATGTGTTCGTCGCGTTGCAGCCGCCGCGCGGCTACGGCATGGACCCGGACGCGATCTATCACCAGCCGGACCTGCCGCCCACGCACCATTACTATGCGCTGTACCGCTGGCTGCGCGACGAGTGGCGCGCCGACGCCATCGTCCACGTCGGCAAGCACGGCACGCTCGAGTGGTTGCCGGGGAAGGGAGTCGGCTTGTCCGAGGAGTGCTTCCCGGACGCGCTGCTGGGCGACGTACCGCTGTTTTATCCGTTCATCATCAACGATCCGGGCGAGGGCTCGCAGGCCAAGCGTCGCGGCCACGCGGTGGTCGTCGATCATCTGACGCCGCCGATGACCACCGCCGACACCTACGGCGCGCTGGCGCAGTTGACGCAGCTGGT
>DASVTJ010000378.1:0-6030 GCA_036387635.1 Duganella sp. | reverse complement strand
GGTACGCCGTTTCATCGAGCTTGTACTGCTGGATGATGGTGCCCATCGCGCCATCGAGAATCATGATGCGGCGCGCCAGAATCTCGCGCAGTTGGGCATCGCTCTTGGACATGACGGTATGGGACACGGTGTTGTTCATTTGTTGCTTTCTGTGGGCTTGGACGAGCGCGCCTGATGAGGGCGGCGGTCTAAAATTATACGGCATCCCAGAATATGCTTCAGGCGACGGCGGCGTCGACGCAACAGAAATTCGGTTGACAAGCGGAATCGGTCGCTGAATGCCGTACACATTGATTTGCTTTTGAACTTTTGCTCTATGCGTCACGGGAAGCATTTATACTTGCTGTTCGCTCTCTAAAGGAATTCCCGATGTCCATTTCCCTCGCAGTTCGCTGCATCGCCGCCGCCGGCGCGCTGACCCTGGCGCTGGGCGCCAACGCCGAAAGTTTCGCCTCGTCGGCGTCCAGCGCCGGCTCGGCGTCGAGCGGCAGCGTGTCCGATTCGTTGTCCGGTTCCAGCGACAGTTCCAAGAGCGACCGCAAGGTGGCCGACGGCGACTATCGCATCATTCAGATCGCCCAAACGCCGGACCGCGCCAACCGCACCCGCGTGACCTTGCAGGCGGACGATCCGGCGCAGCGCATCGTGCTCGATATGCCGCAGACGACATTCGAGCAGCAGCAACTGGCCGAAGGCGACAAGATGTACGCGCAAAACCGCGTGTACGGCATCGAGTTCGGTCGCGGCGACACGCGCCAGCCCTTCTATCTGGTGCTGGCCGACGAGTGGTACAGCGAACTGGCTTCGCGTCCGGTGACGCTGTAAAAACGTTGGCATGAAAAACGCACGGGCGAGGGCGCTGGCGCCGCTGCTGCTGGCGTGCGCCCTGTTTGGCATGGCTGGCGCTTCCGGGGCGTATGCCGCCGGCTCGGCCGTCGGCGGCGCTTCGCAGTCGCCCAGCACCTCTTCCGTCTCCTCGCGCTTTTGCGACCGCGCGCAGCCGCTGACGGCGGCGGAGCAGGATCGCTTGCTGCGCTTTGCCGCCGTGCTGCGCGAGGAATTGGCCGGTGATGGCGACAGCGTGGCGCTGGTCAGCCGCTCCGGTCTGGACTTGTCGCGCTTTGGCATCCGCTACTCGCATGCGTCGCTGGCGTGGCGCTCGGAGGAGGGCGCGTGGTCGGCGCGCCAGCTGTATTACGCCTGCGACGAGAGCCGTCCGCGTATTTTCGATCAGGGACTGGCCGGTTTCGCGATGGGCACCGATGATCCGAAGGTGGGATATCTGAGCATCGTGCGGCTGCCGCCCGAATCGGTGCTGGCCTTGCGTCCGGCGCTGCTGGACCGGCCGCGCGTGCAGAACATGCTGGCCGCGCAGTACAGCGCCAATGCCTACGCCTACGGCACGCGCTATCAGAACTGTAACCAGTGGGTGATGGAGATGCTGGCCGCCGGCTGGGGCGATCTGGCCGATGGCGACGATCTGCGCGAACGTGCGCAGCGCTGGCTACGCGAGCAGCAGTACGCGCCGGAGCCGGTCGATGTGGATTCGCGGTTGCTGATGCTGGCGTCGTACTTCGTGCCGCTGGTGCATTTGAGCGATCATCCGCAGCCGGATCTGGCGGCGATGAAGCTGCATGTCAGCCTGCCGTCGACGATCGAGACGTTCGTGCGGGCGCGCTTTCCCGCCAGCGAGCGCGTGGAGCTATGCCACGACGAGCGCCGCATCGTCATTCATCGCGGCTGGACGCCGATCGCCGATGGCTGCGTGCCGGGCGAGGGCGATCGCATAGTGCTGCTCGATTAGGATTGCGCCAGCGGTGGCGCTGCCCCTTTGGCGTGGGCGAGCGCGTCGTCTAGCCGGTCGTTCCCCCAGAACATTGCGTCGCCCACCATGAAGGTCGGGGCGCCAAAAATGTGCAGCGCCTTGGCCTGTTCGGTGCGCGCGCGCAGCCGGGCTTTGTTGTCGTCGGCCTGTGCGTCGCGCAGGATCGCTTCGGCGTCCCGGCCCAATGCTGACAGGATATCGCCAATGCATTCGACGCCGCCGATATCGCGGTCCTCGGCGAAATTGGCCAGCATGACGCGCTCGCAAAAGTCGGGCATCCACGTCTGCTCCTCGCACAAGATGCCGACGCGCGCGGCCAGCAGCGAGTTGCGCGGAAATTCGGACGGCTGGCGCCACGGCAGGCCGTACTTGGCGCACTGGCGCGGCATGTCCTGCCACACGTAGGCGCCTTTGTCTTTTTGTAGCACGAAGGGGGAATTGTTCCAGCCGGCGTCTTTGAAGATGGGGCCGAGCAGGAAGGGCCGCCAAGCCACGCCCTCGGGCGCGAGCTGGCGGATGCCACGCAAGCGCATGACGCTCAGGTAGCTGTAGTTGCTGGCAAAGTCGAACCAGAATTCAATCGCCATACGATCTCGCCCTCGTTAAACCGCGCCGGCTGTTGATTACTTCAGCGTGGTGACCAGTTGCTCCATCGGGCGGCGGACCTTTTTCAGGTTCGTCAGCCAGTCGCCTTCGGGCGCGCGGTAGCCCACCGGCAGGATCACGACGCTGCGCAGGTTGCGCTCCTTCAGCGACAGGATCTCGTCGACCTTGGCGGCGTCGAACCCTTCCATCGGCGTGCAATCGACGTGCTCAACGGCGGCGGCGACCATCCCCATGCCCAGCGCGATGTAGGCCTGGCGGGCGGCGGAGTCGAAGTTGCCCGACTGTCCGCGCGCGGCGACGATGCCTTTCAGCTGGATGCGGTACGCTTCCCAGCCTTCGTTGACCATGCCGCGCTGCGCGTTGGTCATGTCGAACATCATGTCGATGCGTTCTTCGGTGATGTCGTCCCACGCGGCGAACACCAGCAGGTGCGAGGCGTCGGTGATGGCGGACTGGTCCCAGCCGATGGCGCGGATCTTGGCGCGCAAGTCCGGGTTTTCAACGACGAACACTTCGAACGGCTGCAGGCCGCTGGAGGTCGGGGCCAGGCGGATCGCCTCGAGGATGTTGTGCAGCTTGTCGTCGTCGACCTTTTTGGAGGTGTCGTATTTTTTGGTGGCGTAGCGCCAGTGCAGCGGTTCGTTCAGGTTGGTCATGTAAGCTCCAGTCAATGTGCTTCCAGTCGAAGCTGGAAGCGGGGAGTTATCATAACGCGCATTGCTAGTGCTTGCTTGAAACCGCTTTGCGCCCACCGTGGGCGACGCACGCCAGGCGCGCAGGCGGGCGAATTTCTAGCCCGGTTCAGACAAAGCTCAGCCCTTCGAGCGGGAAACCTTTGATGAACTCGGCGGCGGGCAGGCGCTTGCCGCCCGGTTTTTGCAGTTCGGTCAGGCGCAGCGCGCCAACCCCGCACGACACCACGATGCCGTGCTGGGCGTCGGCCGCCAGCACCTGGCCGGCTGGCGTCTTGCTGTCCGCTTCCAGCATCTCGGCGCCCCACAGTTTGACGTTGACGCCGTTGACCGACGCGTGCGCGCCGGGGAATGGATTGAAGGCGCGGATCTTGCGGCCGATGTCGAGCGCCGATCGAGTGAAATCGAGCGCCGCTTCTTCCTTGGTGATCTTGGCCGCGTAGGTGACGCCTTGCTCCGGCTGCGTTACCGCCTTGAGCTGGTTGTGCTCCATCTTGCGCAACGCCTCGACGATCATCTTGCCGCCGAGCGCGGCCAGCTTGTCGTGCACCATGCCTGTGGTGTCGTGCTCGCCGATGGCGACGCGCTCGATCAGCAGCATCGGCCCGGTGTCGAGGCCTTCTTCCATCTCCATGATGGTGATCCCGGTCTCGGCGTCGCCGGCCTCGATGGCGCGGTGGATCGGCGCGGCGCCGCGCCAGCGCGGCAGCAGCGAGCCGTGGATGTTCAGGCAGGGTTTGATGTCGAGCGTGCTGCGCGGCAAGATCAGGCCGTACGCGGCCACCACCATCACGTCGTACGGCGTCGACAGCAGGCGCGCGTGGGCGGCCAGCGCCTCTTCGGCGCGTTGCGGATCCTTGCTGTCGGTGCGCAGCGACAGCGGCTGCAACACTTCGATGCCGTGGGCGACGGCGTATTGCTTGACGGCCGACGGCTGCAAGTGCATGCCACGGCCGGCGGGGCGGTCGGGCTGGGTTAGCACCAGAGGGATTTCAAAGCCGGCTTCGTGCAGCGCTTGCAGTGCCACGGCGGCAAATTCCGGCGTGCCGGCGAAGATCACTTTCATGCTGTTTCCTTGGTGATGTGTGCCGGCCGGACGCGTCGCGGTGCGTCCGGGGCGCGGTTGGGACGCGACCGGCGTGATGCGGATCGGTGGATGCCCGACCGGACGGGCCGATTAGTAGCGGCGGCCTTGCGCGCGCAGCTGGGCTTCGCGCTCGAGGCCGCGTTCTTCCTTCATCATCTTGGTCTTGATGCGGTTGCGTTTCAGCGGCGACAGGTATTCGACGAAGACCTTGCCCAGCAAGTGGTCCATCTCGTGCTGGATGCAGACGGCTAGCAGGCCGTCGGCTTCGACTTCGAACGGCTGGCCCTTGACGTCCAGCGCGCGCACCTTGATGCGGGCGTGGCGTTCGACGCCGTCGTAGACGCCTGGCACCGACAGGCAGCCTTCGTCGTAGATCTGCTTTTCGTCGCTGGCCCAGATGATTTCCGGATTGATGTACGTGACCAGCGCGTCCTTGGTTTCGGTGATGTCGATCACGAGCAGCTGCTCGTGCACGTCCACCTGCGAGGCGGCCAGGCCGACGCCGGGTGCGTCGTACATGGTTTCGGCCATGTCGGCGACCAGTTTCTCCAGGCGCTCGTCGAAGACGGTGACTGGCTTGGCGACCTTGTGCAGGCGCGGATCGGGGTAACGCAGGATGTTTAAAATGGCCATGTCTATACTGTGATGATAACTGTGTGATTACCCTGATAACGTGCGGTCAATGATGTAGATTGCCACAACAACGACGCTGCTAATGGAAGCGCTGGTTTAGCTTGCTAGTTCAGGGTTTTATGGGCAGAATTTGATTCAAATTAGCAACCTTATCCATGATAAGGACGCTGCTTGCTGTTATGTGCCGGCGCGGTTGATGCAATTAGCACAACTCGGCGCATTGAGCGCGTTGGGTGGCGCATCTACCGGACCTACTAATGAAAAATTTTATCACAGTCGGCACCCGCTTAGTATTGGCGGCGCTATTTTGCGGCACGGTAGGCGTTGCCACCGTTGCTACCGCAGCAACGCCGGACTGCGCGTTCCGCGCCGACGCGCCCGACCAGCATGTGGTGGCGCGCGGCGATACGCTGTGGGATATTTCCGGAAAATTCCTGCAACTGCCATGGTGCTGGCCCACCGTCTGGGGCTTGAACCGCGACCAGATCGCCGATCCGCACTGGATTTATCCGGGCCAGATCATCTGGTTCGACCGCGCGGCCGGCCGCCTGCGCCTGGGCAATAAAATCGAGGCCGGCGGCGTGCCGGGCACCGTGCGGCTGTCGCCCCGGGCCCGCACCGAGGGGCTGGGCAAGGACGCGGTGCCGTCGATTCCGGCCGGCGTCATCGAGCCGTTCCTGAGCCAGCCGCTGGTCATCGAAAACGACGAGTTGAAGGGCGCGCCGCGCCTGATCGCGACGCAGGACGGCCACGTGTTCATCGGCAAGGGCGACAAGGCCTATGTGCGTGGCGAGCTGAACGGCAATACCTCGTTCCAGGTGTTCCGGCCTGGCGTTGCGCTCACCGATCCGGTGACGAAACAGGTGCTCGGTCATGAAGCCTATTATCTAGGCACCGTCAAATTGCAGGCCGCAGGCAAGGGCGGCAACGACGTGCACACGTTTATCGTCGACACCGCCAAGGAGGAGATGGGCAAGGGCGACCAGCTGCGCGCCATTCCGCCGACGCCAATGCAAAACTACGTGCCGCATCCGCCCGAGCAACAAGTGGACGCGCGCGTGGTGGCGGTCTACGGCGGCGTCACGCACGCCGGCCAGAACCAGGTTGTCAGTGTTAATCGCGGAAAGCTTGACGGACTCGATGTCGGCGCCGTGCTACAGCTGTACCATGCCGGAAGAACTGTGAGC
>DASVTJ010000377.1:0-1532 GCA_036387635.1 Duganella sp. | reverse complement strand
TCGCCCATGCGGCAGTTGAATTCCAGCGTGCGCGGATTGCCGGCGGCGTCGATCATCAGGCCGGCGTACAGGAAGCCGGTGAAGACGATGCCGTCCTTCGCCATGCCGGCGATGGTCGGGTTGATAATCTCGCGCATCACGCGCGCGTGCATCGCCGGCGTCACGATCGGCGCCGGGGAATACGCGCCCATGCCGCCGGTGTTCGGGCCTTCGTCGTGGTCCTTGAGGCGTTTGTGATCCTGGCTGGTGGCCAGCGGCAGCACGTTCTTGCCGTCGCACATGACGATGAAGCTGGCTTCTTCGCCGGCCAGGAATTCCTCGATGACGATGCGGGCGCCGGCGTCGCCGAAGCGGTTATCGGCCAGCATGTCGTCGACCGCCTGGTGCGCTTCTTCCAGCGACATCGCCACCACCACGCCTTTGCCGGCGGCCAGGCCGTCGGCCTTGATGACGATCGGCGCGCCGTTGGCGTCGATGTAGGCGTGCGCTTGCGCGACGTCCGAGAAGGTCTGGTACTTGGCGGTCGGGATGCCGTGGCGCTGCATGAACGCCTTGGCGAAGTCCTTCGACGACTCCAGCTGCGCAGCTTCTTTCGTTGGGCCGAACACCTTCAGGCCACGGGCGCGGAACAGGTTGACGATGCCGCCGGCCAGCGGGGTCTCCGGGCCGACCACGGTCAGGCCGATGTGCTCTTGCTCGACGAAGTTCGCCAGCTCGTGCAGGTCGGTGATGTTGACGTTGACCAGGCGCGAATCGCGCCCCGTGCCGCCGTTGCCGGGGGCGACGTACACCATCTGGATGCGATCCGATTGGGCCAATTTCCAAGCCAGCGCGTGTTCACGGCCGCCGGAGCCGACTACCAAAATTTTCATAAATCCTCAGTCTTCGATCAGCGTGTTGGAATAGACTTCCTGGACATCGTCCAGCGCTTCCAGCGCGTCCAGCAGTTTTTGCATTTTGACGGCGTTGTCGCCGGTGATGACGGTTTCGGTGGCGGGCTTCATGATGATCTCGGCCACTTCGGCCTTGAAGCCGGCCGCCTCCAGCGCGTCCTTGACGGTGGCGAAATCGTGCGGGCCGCACAGCACTTCGAAGCCGCCTTCGTCGTCGGCCACCACGTCCTCGGCGCCCGCCTCGAGCGCCACTTCCATCAGCGCGTCCTCGTTGGTGCCGGGCGCGAACAGGAACTGACCGCAGTGCTTGAACATGAAGGCCACCGAGCCCTCGTTGCCCATGTTGCCGCCGTTTTTGTTGAAGGCGTTGCGGACCTCGGCGACGGTGCGCACGCGGTTGTCGGTCATACAGTCGACGATGATGGCCGCGCCGCCGATGCCGTAGCCTTCGTAGCGCACCTCTTCGTAGGCCGCGCCGTCCTCGCCGCCGGTGCCGCGGGTGATCGCGCGCTGCACGTTATCCTTCGGCATATTGGCGTCGGCCGCCTTGTCCACGGCCAGGCGCAGGCGCGGGTTGGTCTGGATCTCGCCGCCGCCCATGCGCGCGGCCACGGTGATCTCCTTGATCAGACGGGTCCA
>DASVTJ010000376.1:0-13356 GCA_036387635.1 Duganella sp. | reverse complement strand
ATCCTTTAAAACAGACTAAATTATTTAAATTATTGTAGTAAAACTGACCCTTCTTTTTACTTCTTCACTGCCACTTCTTTTGTTTCTTTCGTTTCAACCGTGGTAGCCGTCTCGGTGGCCGGGGCTACGACTTTGGATTCTTTGACCGTCTTGACCTTGTGCTGACCGTGCTTGTCGGTTTTGACTTCGGTCTTCGTTTCGGTTTTGGTCGCACTCTTCGCTTCGACTTGCGTCACGGCCGTTTTGGTCGCTGGTGCGGCGGCGGTCGCTGGCGTGGCTGGCGTGGCGGGCGTAGCAGGGGTCGCCGGCGCGGCTGGCGCCTGGGCGAATGCTGCGGTGGCGAACAGGCCGGCGATCAGGGAAGCGATAATTTTGGTCATGATGTGTTTCCTTTTTCTTGTTTCGGCAGCGGGACCATCCCGTGTCGCATGAGCAGAAAACGCCAGCCGCGACGGTTGAGTTGACCGGCCTTACATCCCCTTACCGACTCTTACACTCGCTTACAAAGAGTCGAAAATCCAGTAACATGCTCCGCTTCAGCCAGAACCACAATCTACGGAGTCAACATGCGTCTTCCAGTGTTCGCCATCGCCGCCAGCCTTGCCCTGCAGGCCCAAGCCCAGTCCCCGGCCCCGCCGCAGCTACGGTCCCCAATCAAGACGCCGGTGGTGGCCGAGGCGCCGCTGCGCGCCCACCTGTCGTTTCTGGCCGACGATTTGTTCGAGGGACGCGGCACCGGCCAGCGCGGGGGCGACCTGACGGTGCGCTACCTGGAGACGCAGGCGGCCATCATCGGCCTCAAGCCGCTCGCCGGCGGCGGCTACCGCCAGTCGGTCAAGATCGAGGGCACCAAGCTGCTGCCCGACAGCGCGCTGCGCTTCGAGGCCGGCGGCAAGACCATTGCGCCCAAGACCGGCACCGAGATCGTGTTCGGCACCATGAGCGGCAAGCCGGACGTCGCCGTCGACGCGCCGCTGGTGTTCGTCGGCTACGGCGCCAGCGCGCCGGAGGAGCAATGGGACGACTACAAGGGCGTCGACGTCAAGGGCAAGATCCTGGTCATGATGGTCAACGACCCGCAGCCGACCGCCGAGGAGCCGAACCGCTTCGCCGGCAAGGCCTACACCTATTACGGCCGCTGGCTCTACAAGTTCGAGGAGGCGGTGCGCCGCGGCGCCGCCGGCGCGCTGCTGATCCATACCACGCCGTCGGCGTCGTACCCGTGGAGCGTGCCGGCCAACGGCTTTAGCCACGAGCGCTTCCACCTGGCCGGCAAGGGCAACCCGGTCGAGGGCTGGCTGCAGGAGGACACCGCGCGCGCGCTGTTCGCCGCCGCCGGCTTCGACCTCGACGCGCTGCGCGCCAAGGCCGAGCGGCGCGACTTCACGCCGGTCGACCTGAAGATCACCGCGCGCGGCCAGGTGCGCAGCGCCGTGCGCCAGATCGAGCAGTTCAACGTGGCCGGCATCGTGCCCGGCACCGACGCCAAACTGAAGGAGCAGGCGGTGATTTATTCGGCCCACTGGGACCACATGGGCGTCGACGAGGGCGTGCGCGGCGGCGAGCGCAGTGGCCACGCCGACCACACCTACAACGGCGCCATCGACAACGCCTCGGGCGTGGCCGCGCTCTTGGTGATGGCCGCCGAGGCGGTCAAGCATCCGGCCAAGCGCACCCAGGTCTTCCTGTGGCCGGCCGCCGAGGAGCAGGGCTTGCTGGGCAGCGCCGCCTACGTGCAAAACCCGGCCTGGCCGCTCGACAAGACCACGGCCGACCTCAACCTCGACAGCATGAACTTCGTCGGCGCCACCAGCGACATCGGCGTCGCCGGCGCCGAGCGCAGCAGCCTGTACGAGACCGCCGGCGCGGTCGCCAAGACCATGGGGCTGACCCTGGCGCCGGCCATCCCCGACCTGTCGGGCGCGTTCTTCCGCGCCGACCATTTCAATTTCGCCAAGGCCGGCGTGCCGGCGTTCAATGTCGGCTCGGCGGTGTTCTCCGGCGACGGCCACTTCACCTTCGTCAAGGACCTGGAGAAGTCGCGCGCGCGGCTGGTGGCCTTTAAAAAGGACTACCACCAGGTCACCGACGAGTACCGCCCCGAGTGGGATTTGTCGGGCATGGTGCAGCAGGCGCAGTTCACCTTGAACCTGGGCTACGCGGTCGGCAACGCGCCGGCCATGCAGACCTGGAAGCGCGGCGACGCCTTCGGCAAGGTCAAGCGCTAGCCCGCTGCCGGCGCCGGGCCGGCCCCTGCCGGCGCCCGACGGTCCGGCGCCCGGCGCTCCGGCAAACGTCTGATATATGCCACAGAGCAACAGCCGAATCGGCCTATAATGCTTATAGGCATGTTCGGGCGCGCGTTGACTTTCGGTATGGCTTCGGTATGACTTTCAATTTCTTCAGACTTGTCGTTTTGGTCACGGCGTGCTGGCTGGCGCTGCTGCCGGCCGGCGCGCACGCCGCCGTCATCCACTTCAGCGGCGGCGCCGTGGCCGGCTGCCCGCTCGCCAACGGCACCTACACGTGCGCCAGCCTGTCGCAAAGCGACGACATCACCATCGGCAACGGCTACACGGTGGTGGTCGGGGGCAACGTCGGCTTCACCTATTTCCAGACGCTCAAGATGAGCGGCAGCGCCGCGCTGCGCGCGGGCGGCAACCTCGACCTGACCGGGCTGCAAACGGCCAACCTGCACGTGTCGGGCGGCACCCTGGCCGCCGGCGGCGCCTTTTTACTCGGCGCCGTCGACCAGACCGTCACCGCCAACGTCAGCGCCGCCACCGTCACCACCAGCGGCCCGTCGACGCGCATCAACGGCAACGTCACCGCCACCGGCGCGGTCACCCTCGGCTCGAGCTCCACGATCACCGGCATGCTGTCGGCCGCCAGCGTGGTGGCCGGCGCCAGCGCGCGGGTCGACGGCGGCATCGTCGCCGGCGGCGCCGTCAGCCTGAGCTCGAACGCGACGATCACCGGCGGCATCCGCGGCACCACCGTCACCACCGGCGCCTCGTCGACCATCACCGGCAACATCGACGCCGACGCCTTCACGCTCGGCTCGAGCAGCATGCTGACCGGCGACATCAAGGCGCCCCGGGTCGAATTGAGCGCGGCCGGCACCACCGTCAAGGGGACGATCACGGCCAGCACCTCGCTGGTCATTGGCAGCGGCAACACCGTCAACGGCACCGTCAGCGGCGGCACCCTGACGATGGCCTCGGCCAACGTCACCATCAACGGCAACGTCACGATGACGGGCGACGTCGACATCGGCGCGAACGGCACCATCAACGGCGACCTGGCCGCGCGCAACGTCACCACCAAGGCCTCGGGCGACTACCTCAACGGCAACGTCGCCGTCAACGCCATCTTCCTCGACTACGGCGCCCGCGTGGCCAAGACCATCACCTGCACCGGCGCCGGCGCGTCCGGCTGCAGCTGCGTGACCCGCGCCGACGCCAACTACCAGCCGGTGTGCGGGGCGCCGCCGCCCACCGGCGCCCACCACTTCCGCATCACCCACAACGGCAGCGCGCTGACGTGCCAGCCGCAGACGGTCACCGTCACCGCCTGCGCCAACACCGCCTGCACCACGCCGCACTACACCGGCGCCGTCACCGCCACCTTGCAACCGGGCGGCAAGGCGTTCAGTTTCACCGGCGGCGAGACGGGCGCCGCCACCGTCGCCCAGGGCAGCGCCGGCACCGCGCTGCTGTCGGCCGCCGGCGCGGCCAACGCCAGCACCTGCGTCAACACCGCCGACGCCGCGCGCCCGTGCGAGATGGTGTTCGCCACCACCGGTTTAAAGGTGACCGCGACCAACCACGTGTCGATGGCGCCCGCCACCGTAACGATCCAGGCGCTGACGGCGGACGCGCCCAAACAAAGCTGCGTGCCGCTGGTGGCCAACCAGCAGGCCGACGTGGCGCTGGCGTGCGCCTACAGCAATCCGTCCAGCGGCAGCGCCGAGGTGCTGGTCGGCGCCGGCACGGCGTCGCGGCTGGCCTGCGGCGCCGGCGGCCCGGGCGCGGCCGGCACCGTGCGGCTCACCTTCGACAGCGTCGGCGCGGCCACGGCGCCGCTGCAATACGCCGACGTCGGCCAGGTCGCGCTCAGCGCGCGCTTTAGCGGCAGCGGCGCCAACGCCGGCCTCACCGCCACCGGCAGCGGCAGCTTCATCGCCGCGCCGCAGCGCTTCGTGATCGAGGCGGTCAACACCATCACCAAGCTCAGCACCAAGGGCGCGGCCAGCCGCGACGCCGTCTTCGCCAAGGCCAGCGAGACCTTCACCGTCAGCGTCAGCGCCGTCAACGCCGAAGGCGCCACCACCAAGAACTTCGGCAAGGAGGCCGCGCCCGAGAACATCGTGTTCACCGCCGCCATCGCCAACCCGGCCGACGCCGGCAACAACGGCACCATCACCGTGGGCCAGTTCGCGCCGATCTTCGAGGGCGCCAGCGCCAGCAGGACCGACACGGCCGGGCTGTGGAGCTTCGACGACGTCGGCACCATCAGCATGGCCGCCAAGCTGCTCAACGCCAGCGGCTACTACATGGGCTACGCGGTGCCGACCTTCAAAACCGTCGGCGCGCAAACGATCCGCTTCATTCCCGACCACTTCGACACGGTGCTGATGCGAAACGACGAGATCGACACCGACGCCGGCGTGCCCGCCACGCAGCGCGGCGGGCGCGTGATGAACTGCGCCGGCCTGGGGCCGTCCGTGCGGCCATGCCCGGCCGCCAGTGCCGCCGCCGACGACGCGCTGCCGCCCAGCTTCACCCATTCGGGCCAGGATTTCTTTGTCAAGGTGCTGGCCTTTAACGGCGCCAAGCAGCCGGCGCTGACCAAAAATTATCAGGGCTCGCTGGCCAAGCCGATCACGCTGTCGCCGTTCAGCGCGTCTGGCGGCGCCGAGCCCACGCCGGCCGCGCCGAGCGCCAACAGCGGCACCTTCGGCTGGGGACCCGGCGCGGGCGCTGCCACCGCGACCAAATTCATCTTCAGCGGCGGCGTCGGCAAGCTGGCCGACCCGGTCAACGTGCTGCCGCGCTTTACCCTCAGCGGCGCCTATCCGGACGTCGACCTTCCGCCAACGACGATTTACCTGCGCGCGGTCGACCTCGACAAGGCCAGCTCGCTGCGCGCGCCGGCGGTTAGCTCGGTCGAAGCCGCAGTGACCATCGTCAGCGGCCGCCTGGCGATGCCCAACGCCTACGGCGCGCCCAACACCAGCCTGCCGGTCGAGGTGCGCGCGCAGTACTACATGCCGACCGGCTATGTGTTCAATCCGCAGGTGAACGCGGTCAGCCAGACGATCGCTCCGCCCGCCCCGGCCGCGTCCTTCGCCCGGTTCGACCGCTGCGAAAAAGGCCTGGCCGGCTACTGCCCGGACAAACTGAAGGCGGCCGCCGCGCCGGCCACCGTGGTGCTTCAGGGCGGCAAGGGCGTTTTCCGCGTCGCCCCGCCCAGTCCCGCGCCGACGAGCAGCGGGTCGGCCGAGGTCTCGCTCGGCGCGCTGTTCCCCTACCTGCCCAGCGCGACCGGCCGCGTCACCTTCGGCGTCTACCGCTCCGGTCCGGTGATCTACCGGCGCGAAGTCTACTGACGCCGGCCGGCGCCCTATCCGGGCGGCTGGTCGCACGGGCCGCGCGTCGGCCCGCCACGCCGGCCCTGCCGCATTGGCTCAACTGACCCGTCCCGTGACCCGCCGATCGGCGGCGCGCGCCTGCAGAGCGGCGCGAAAACAGGTACGATGGCCGCTTTCTGACCCCAACAAGGAACGCCATGGAAACCAATTCGCAGTGGATCGACATCGACACCGCCGACGGCAAGTTTGAAGCTTATTTGTCGCTGCCGCGCTCGGGCAAGGGGCCGGGCATCGTGCTGCTGCAGGAAATCTTCGGCGTCAACCAGCACATCCGCAACGTCGCCGACCAGTACGCCGCCGACGGCTACGTGGTGCTGGCGCCGGACCTGTTCTGGCGCGAGGGCGCCCACATCGAGCTGGGTTACGACGGCGACGACTGGAAGCGCGCGGTCGAGCTGATGAACGCCACCGACATCGACAAGGCGCACGCCGACATCGCCGCCACCGTCAAGGCCCTGCGCGCGCACGACGCGGTCGGCGCCCACAAGGTCGCCTCGGTCGGCTTTTGCCTTGGCGGCCAGCTGTCGTACCACACCTTGGCCAACGGCCTGGTCGACGCGGCCGTGTGTTACTACGGCGGCGGCATCCAGAACGCGCTCGGACGCGCCGACGAGATCACCGCGCCGATGCTGATGCACTTCGGCGGCGCCGACAGCCACATCCCGGCCGAGGCCGTCAAAAGCATCGCCGAGCGCTTCGACAGCAACGACCAGGTCGAGATCCACGTCTACGAGGGCGCCGAGCACGGTTTCAACTGCAACCACCGCGACAGCTACCAGCAGCGCGCGGCCGCGCAGGCGCACGGCCACACGCTGGTGTTCCTGGGCGAGCAGTTGTAAGCCATGGCGCGCATCAAGCTTGAACTGCCGGCCGAGCAGGTGGTGTTTTCGACGCAGATGACGGTGCGCAGCACTGACATCAACGCCGCCAACCACCTGGGCAACGAGTCGTTGGTGGCGATGCTGTCGGAGGCGCGCGCGCTGTTCTTGGCGCACGCCGGCGTGCCGGACATGGATGCCGACGGCGCCGGCACCATCGTCACCGACCTGGCGACGACGTTCCGGGCCGAGGCCCACGCGCGCGACCAGCTGCGCTTCGACGTCGGCCTGATGGACTTCAACCGCTATGGCGGCGACATCACGTTCCGCATCACGCGACCGGCCGACGGCGCGCTGATCGCGCTGGCCAAATACGGTTTCGTGTTCTTCAACTACACCAGCGGCCAAGTCACGCCGATGCCGCCGGCGTTCCTGGCCAAGTTCCCCAACGTCAACCGGGTCGACTGAGCGGCGCTAGCGAGCGGCCGGCGGCGTGGCCGCCGACGGCGACGCCGCCACCTTCGGTACGATGGTCTTGCCAAACCAGTCGTCGACCATTTGCTTCTCGTAACGCAGCGGGTCGCTGTCGGAATAGCGGCCCATGCGCATCTGGTAGTTCATGTTCGACAGCCGCTCGTCGCCGCTGCGCACGGTCTGGCCGTTTTCCTCGAGCGTGTAGCGCAGCCGCATCTGCGGCCAGTCGGCGCCGCCGCGCATGATGCGGATGTCGTCGCCGCCGCTGCGGCGCGGCCACAACTGGCCGGCCAGGTCGATGTCGAGCACTTCGACCTTAAGGTTCTGGCCGGCCGGCAGTTGCTTGCCGAGCGAGGCGAAATAGCGCGAAAACTCGGTTTGCAGTCGTTCGCGCTCGATCTGGCTGCGCGGGACGTCGGTGAATTCTTCAGGTTTGACGAAGCTGACACTGACGCCGGCCAGCGCCGCACCGCTAGCCATCAGGGTGGCGACTGTGGCGGCGGCCAGCAAGGATTTGGTGATCGTGCGCATGGTGGTTCCTCCTCGGGTTCAGGTAAATAATATAGTCCTTTTCGCGCGGCCCCGCGCGGCCTGAATACATTTGTTACCAATGCCGTCAACAGGGTTGCGGCCCGTATGGTGGCCGGCCACGCAGCGCCCGCGCCGCGCCTGATGCGGATTGCGCCGCCTTGCGCAGTTGCGGCTCGGTGGCGGCCACGATAGGCAGACCTGGGGTGCGGATGCGTTTGCCATCATCCGGGTCGCCGGCGCCGGCCTGGTGCGACGGCTTGCCGGCCTGGTGCGACGGCTTGCCGGCCTGCGGCGCGTCGCCGCCAAGCAGCCGCGCTATCGCCGCCCTGCGCGCCGACCGGCAGACCTCGGCCAGCAGCCAGTGGTCGGTGCCGGGCAGGCGCAGCCAGACCGCTTTCCACGCGTTGCGGTTGCCGCTGCCTTGCAGGTTGGCGAAACAGGACGGCGACACGGCGAGCTCGCCATACTTGATTTCCGCCCCCTGCACCACGGCGTAGTAAGGCTTGCCAGCGAAGCTCGCGCGCAACCTGGTTCCGGCCGGCAGAAACAGCTCCTTCCATTGGAAGCCGGCGTCCGCTGCCGGCCGCCGCCCCTGCTGGTGCCGCTCATGCTGGTGCCGCTCCTGCTGCTCCTGCTCCTGCTCCTGCTGCTGCTCCTGCTGCTCCTGCTGCTCCTGCTGCTCCTGCTGCTTGTCTGCGGGCGGAGGCGCCAGGTAGTCGCGGATCATGTCGCAGATGAACCACTCCAGATCGAGCGTCGAGCGGTAATGCCCGATACGGGTGCCAAGCTCGTCGAGCAAGTCCGGCGGTATGCGAATTGGAAATCCGTACGCTGACATGGGTGGCTCCCCTAAAAACGGCTTTTACTAAACGATGCTAATCCGTGCGGAGGTGTACTACAACGTGCGAAAGCTTACTAAAACTGCCGAATCGCGTCCTAAAGCCTACTAATCCGGCGCTAAGTGCTACTAATCCGGCGCTAAGCGTCACTAATTTTTTGCATATACCAGTTAGAGCTAATTAGTACGACTTAGTTCTGCGCTAGTAGCCTTTAGTAAAAAAATAGCATTTATTAGGACGAAATAGCAGTGTCTATCGATGAGTAGTAAAGAATCGCTCGTTTTAGTAAATCGCCAAAACAAACCGCCCTCTCCGCATTGCTGGTGTTGCATCCAGCGGGCGGAATGAATATTGCCTGTTGTTAATAGCGTTGGGGAGGACTACAATCAAAATACCCTCTGATAGTGCCATTTTTGCGGAATGTCCCCCTTATGTCCTTTTTGTCATCTGCCTCGCCCAAGTTAGCGCCGTGGAAAGTTCTGTTAGTCGACGACGAGCCGGACATCCATGACATCACCAAGCTCACGCTCAGCCGCTTCCGCCTGGACGGCCGCGCCCTCAGCTTCGTGCACGCCTACAGCGGCGCCGAAGCCAAGGAGGTGTTGTCGCGCGAAACCGACATCGCGCTGGTGTTCCTCGACGTGGTGATGGAAAAGGAGGACAGCGGGCTGGAGGTGGCGCGCTGGATGCGCGAGGACCTCGACAACCAGTTCACCCGCATCGTGCTGCGCACCGGCCAGCCCGGCCAGGCGCCCGAGGAGCGCGTGATCGTCAACTACGACATCAACGACTACAAGGAAAAGACCGAGCTCGACCGCACAAAACTGTTCACCACCACCTTCGCCGCGCTGCGCGCCTACCGCGACATCATGAAGGTCGAGGAAGCGCGCCGCTCGCAGGCGAACTACCGCGAAGGCCTCGAGCGGGTGATCGCCGCGTCGGCCCACATCTTCCAGCAGCGCAACCTGAAGGACTTCGCCAACGGCCTGCTGCAGCAGGTGGTGGCGCTGTTGCGCCTCGAGCACAGCATGTTGCTGCGCCTGCGCGGCGCCACCGCCTACGGCGGCGAGCACGATTACGAAGTGCTGGCCCAGATCGGCGACCAGGATGGCACGCTGCTGAGCGACGCGGTGCTGGCCCAGCTCGACGAGGCCAAGAGCAACAAGATCTCGCGCGTCGAGGGCGACACCTACATCGGCTACTTCCCTAACAACAGCGGCAAGGCCTCGCTGCTGATCCTCAAGGGCGTGGCGGAGATCTCGGAGATCGACACCAAGCTGCTGGAGGTGTTTTGCTCGGGCGTGGCGATCGCCTTCGACAACATCCTGCTGACCCAGGAGATCACCGACACCCAGGCCGAGCTGATCCTGCGCCTGGGCGACGTCGTCGAGTCGCGCTCGAACGAGGCCGGCAACCACGTGCGCCGCATGTCCGAGGTGTGCCACCTGCTGGCCACGGCCGCCGGCATGCCCGAGGACGAGACGGCGGTGCTGCGCCACGCCGCGCCGATGCACGACATCGGCAAGATCGCCACGCCGGACGCGGTGCTGCTCAAGCCGGGCAAGCTTGACGCGGCCGAATGGGAAATCATGAAGCAGCACCCGGCCGTCGGCATGTCGATCCTGGACGGCTCGCAGCGTCCGATCCTCAAGGCCGCCGCCGTCATCGCCCACCAGCACCACGAAAAGTTCGACGGCAGCGGCTACCCGCAAGGCCTCAAGGGCCACGACATCCACCTGTACGCGCGCATCGTGGCCGTCGCCGACGTGTTCGACGCGCTGATGCACAAGCGCTGCTACAAGGACGCCTGGCCGATCGACCAAGTGATCGGCCACCTGCGCGAGGTGGCCGGCCACCACCTCGACCCGGTGTATGTCGACCTGCTGATACAAAATATCGACCAGGCCGTGGCCATCAACGAGCGCTTCCCGGACTGAGCCGGCAAGCCGGCGCTAGGGCGCGTTGGCGTGCTCGTAGCTGAAAATGCGCGACAACTTCCACTGCTTGTCGCGCCACACCCACAACTGCGTGAACAGGGCGCGGCCAGCCAGGAACTCGGGCTTATCCTTGGGCACCACGATAAACCGGTGTTCGCCGCTCGCCAGGTAGCCGTACAGCACGTCGTTCTTGCGCATCGGGGCGAACGTCACGGTGCCGGCGACGGCCTCGCGGCGCAGCTTGTGCGCGCTGGTGGCCATGCCGTCGTTGGCGCCTGCCAGCGCCCGCTTGCCGATCAGCGTGCCGCCCCGGTCGTGGTAAAACTCGACATCGTCGGCCAGGAACGCGTTCATGGCGACCGGGTCGGCGCGGTTATAGGCGCCCCAGTAGGCGTCGTCGGCCCGCCGAACGGCCGCCTCGGCGTCGGCGTCGGCCGGCGCCACCGCCGCCGGCCCTGCCGACTTCCGTGCCGCCAACGTCGGTTCATCCACCGGGGACCGGGCCTGGGCCTGAGCCTCCGCCTGCCGCTGCCCCACCATCAACATTGCCGCCACCACGATCACGCGTAAAGCCATCATTGCCATCCTTTGTCGTTTGTTGTCCGAAGCGGGCGCCGCGCCCCGCCCCGCCCCGCTGTCATTTGCGCTTAGTCTTTGGAAAGCGCAACTTGTAATGCAAGCCCATGCCCGGCGCGCTGGCCACCTTGATGGTGCCGCCGAGCGCCCCGGTGACCAGGTTGAACAGGATGTGCGCGCCCAGCCCGCTGCCGCCGGAGCCGCGTTTGGTGGTGAAGAACGGATCGAACAGCTGCGCCAGGGTCACGGTGTCCATGCCGACGCCGTCGTCGCTGTACTCGACCACGACGAAGTCGCCGTCGAGCTTGCCGCTGATGGCGATCTTGCCGGCCTGCCCCTCGTCGAAGCCGTGCGTGAGCGAGTTCATCACCATGTTGGTGACGATCTGCGACACCGCGCCGGGGAAGCTGGCCATCTCGATGTCTTGCTCGCAATCGACCACCACGGCGACCGGCTTGCCCTTCAACTTCGGCTGCAGCGACAGCAGCACCTCGTCGAGGTAGGTGCGCAGGTTGAAGCTGCGGATGTCGTCGGACGACTGGTCCACCGCCACCTGTTTGAAGCTGCGCACCAGCGCCGCCGCCCGCTGCGTGTTGGTGGTCATGATGCGCAGCGACTGGTCGACGATGTCGAGGAACTGGTTCAGGCCGTCCTCGTCGAGCGTGCCGGCGGCCATGTCCTCGCGCGTCAATTTCAGTTCCTGCACCAGGTGGCTGGTGGCGGTGACGCAAATGCCCAGCGGCGTGTTGATCTCGTGCGCCACGCCGGCCACCAGCCGTCCCAGCGAGGCCAGCTTCTCCTGGCGCACCAGCTCGCCCTGGGCGTCCTTGAGCGACGTCAGCGCGCTCTCGAGCGCGGCGTTCTGCTCCTCGAGCGCGCCCTTGGCGCGGCGGATTTCCTGCTCGGCCTGCATGCGCGCGATCGCCACGGCCACGTGGCTGGCCATGAAGGCCAGGATCTCCAGATCGGCCTCGGTGTAGAGCACGGCCGCGTCGTAGCTTTGCACGATGATCACGCCGTACACCTGGTCGCCCAGCATCATCGGCGCGCCCATCCAGCTGGCGATGTCGATGTTGCCCAGCGGCTGGGCGATCTCGCCGGCGGCCACCAGCGCGTCCAGGCCGGCGCGGTCGAGCAGCGCGGCCTGCTTGCGGTGCAACACGTACGACGACATGCCGATACCGAAGTCGAAGCGCTTGACCGGCGCCTGCTCGTCCTTTTCATCGACGAAATACGGGATGGTGATGTCCTCGCTCTCCGGATGGTAGACCGCGATCAGGAAGTTGCGCGCCGTCACCAGCTCGCTGATGATCTCGTGCAGCCGGGTATTGAGGCCGTTGCCGGCGGCGGTGGTGGCCGACAGGTTGGCCAGCTCGTACAGCGCGCGCTGGATGGTTTCGGCGCGGCGCCGCTCGGCCACCTCGTGCGCCAGCAGCGCCGTGCGCTCCTGCACCGCGCGCTCGAGCCGGTCCATGCTTTGCAGCCCGCGCAGCGCGCTCGAGACGTGGTTGGCGATCAGCGCGAACAGCGCTTGGTCCTCGGAGTTGAAGGTGTGGCGCGCGTCGTAGCTCTGGATCACGATGGCGCCGAGCACCTGGTGGTTCTGGTCCAGCAGCGGGCAGCCCATCCAGTGCTCGGCGATGGTGCCGATACCGAAGCCGGCGTTGTCCTCGCGCTGGGCGCGGTGCTCGGCCGCCGTCATCACCAGCGCCTTGCCGCTGACGATCACCGCCGCCGTCGGCGACTGGCCGGCCACCTGCAGGAACAACTGGTCCGGATCGGGCGCCGCGTCGACCTCGTCGACAAAGTAGACGAAGCGCACCTGGTTGACCGGGCCGTCGTGGTCGCTCAAGGCGACAAAGAAATTGGCCGCGTACATGATGCGCCCCAGCGCCGCGTGGACTGACTGCAGGAACTCGCTGATATCGGTGCATTCGCTCGATTTGCGCCCGATTTCAAGCAATATGGCCTGGACGGCCTCCAGGCGGGTAAGACGGCTTTCCATCGGATTTCCTCGTTAAATAGATGCACGTAGGAAATACTATCAGGTCCGCCCCGCTCACCGCCAGTGCTGATCGCCGAATCGCCCCGTCGGCGGGGAAAAAGACGAAAAAAGGCGAAAAAAAACCGGACCCCCGTCACAGTCCGGCCGGCCGGGCCCGTTGCGCGCCCGGCATCGGCTAGGGTTTTTTATAACCTTTTTCGATCCAGGCGGACGCGCTCGTCACGCTCAGTTTGAACGACGGCGCCACGCGCACCTGCGCCAGCTGCTCGCCGTACGGGTCGAACGCGGTCAACATCGCGTACGGGTCGTCCTCGTCGGGCACGATGTCGAGCGTGACCTTGACCTGGCCGTCGTCAGCGTTGACGAACACGTTCTTGTGCAGCTGCGCGTGCAATTGCTGCTCGTGGCGGCGGATCACCTCGTTGGCGGTCTTGACCAGCGTGTTGAACGCGTTGACGTCGAGCGGCTTGGGATTTTTCTTGTCGCGGCCCATGGTCCAGGGACCGACCAGCGCCGGTTCCGG
>DASVTJ010000375.1:0-6140 GCA_036387635.1 Duganella sp. | reverse complement strand
GTCTGGCGCAACGCCGCCCAGCTGCTCGAGGACTATCCGGACGCCGACGCGCTGGTGGTGCTGGCCGGCTGTTATCTGCACGACCTGGTGAACCTGCCCAAGAACGATCCAGAGCGCCACCTCGGTTCGCGCAAGGCGGCGCTGCTGGCCAGCCGCCAGTTGGCGGAGATCGACTTCCCCCCCGATAAGCTGGCGGCGGTGGCGCACGCGATCGAGAGCCACAGTTTTTCGGCCGGCATCCGCGCCGAAACCATCGAAGCGAAGATCGTGCAGGACGCCGACCGCCTCGACGCCCTCGGCGCGGTCGGCCTGGCGCGGCTGTTCTACACGGCCGGCCGCATGGGCTCCGCGCTGGCGCACGCCGACGATCCGATGGCGCTGCACCGGGAGCTTGATGAAAAGGCGTATGCGCTGGACCATATCGATACCAAACTGGCCACCCTGCCCGGCAAAATGCAGACCACCGCCGGCCGCCGGTTGGCGCAATCGCGCCTGAACGAATTAACGGCCTTCCGCGACACCTTCATCGCCGAGTGGGCCGCCAATCCGGCGGCGCCCTGATCGCCATCCGCTCCACACCATGACATCATTCGACTGCGCGGGACCGGAAACAGCCGGCGCCAGCCACCGCCCGCGCGCGGTGCGGCCATGACGCCGCGCCGCTTCGCCATCGCGCTGGCGGTCTGGTTGGCGCTGAGCGCCGGCGGCCATGCCGGCGCGGCCGCCTGCTCGCGCGATATCGTGGTGCCTGTTTCGGCCAGCGGCTCCAGCGTCCTGGTGGAAAATGGCGAGATCAATGGCATCTACCCCGATCTGTTGCGCTCCATTTCGCGCAGGACCGGCTGCAAATTCGTCTTCACCGTGGTACCACGGGCGCGCCAGGTGGCGCTGTACAAGCTTGGCCAGGCCGACCTCCTGCTGCCGTCTTCGCGCACGCCGGAGCGCGACAAGTTCGGCAAATTTGTGCCGATGATTTATAACCGTCCGATGCTGATATCGGTGGCCCGCGAGCGCGCGCCGATCACCAGCGCGCAGCAGTTGCTGGAGCGGCGCGATTTGCGCGTGGCGGTGGTGCGCGGCTACGACTACGGCGAAGAATACAGCTCGCTGATCGACGCTCTGGGCAAACAGGGGCGCCTGTTCACGGAGGTCAACGCCACGGCGGTGGCGCGCCTGCTCCAGGCGGGATCTGCGGATTTGACCATCATGGGGCCGACGCTGATGGTTGGCGCCATCCGCCGCGACGCGCGCGTCCACGGCTTGCAGGACAAGCTGCGCACGGAGCCCATCCCGGAACTGCCATGGCGGCACGGCGGCGCCTACATCTCGCACACGCTGAACAAGCAAGACCAGGCGGCGCTGCACGAGGCGCTCGATAAAATCTCGGCCTCGCCCGAGGTCATGGATGCCTATTTGCGCTACTTCAGCGCGGACGCCCTGAACGACAGCGTACGTCCGCGCTAGGCTCGCACCGGCCTACCTCGACTCGACCACCGGCAGTTCGATCGCGCTGCTTTGGGCGCCGGCGTGGAACACCTTCACGGTGGCCTTCTTGTAATCGCCCGCCTTGGCGTGGAAGATATTCGGCACGTAAGTTTGCGGATTGCGATCGTACAGCGGGAACCAGCTCGATTGAATCTGCACCATCACGCGGTGGCCCGGCAGGAACACGTGGTTGGCGTTCGGCAGCGCGAAACGGTATTTTTCGACCGCATTGGCGGTGATCGGCGATGGATTTTCCAGGCTGTTGCGGTAGCGGCCCCGGAAGATATCCATCGCGATGCCCAACTGGTAGCCGCCCAGCTCAGGCTGCGACGGCACTTCGTCCGGATAGACGTCGATCAGTTTGACCACCCAGTCGGCGTCAGTGCCGCTGCTCGATGCGAACAGGTTGACCATCGCCGCGCCCGAGATCTGCAGCCGGGTCTTGAGCGGCTCGGTGACATAGCTCAGGACATCGGTACGGTCGGAAAAGCCGCGCTGGTCGCTGACCAGCCATGGCTTCCAGACATTGGCGTCGGCCATGCGCACCGGGCGCGCGACGAACGGCACCGGCTTGGCCGGGTCGGCGACGTATTCGTCATACGCCTGGGCGGCCCGCTCCGTGCCCGCGCCTGCACCCGCACCTGGCGCATCGAAGCCGAGTTTGAAATCGGGCTTCAGGTAGATCGGCTTGAGCGGCGCCGGGCAGCCTTCCGCGCAGGCCAGCGGCCAGCGCTGCAACCGCTGCCAGCGATTGACGCCGGTCTGGTAGAACAACACCGGCGGCGTGTCGGCGGCCGGCGCGCCATCTTTCAGGTATTGATCGAGGAACGGCAGCATGACGTCGCGGCGGAATTCGAGCGCCGTGTCGCCGGTGAATTTCAGCACCCCCAATGTCGAACCGTCGTAATTGACGCCGCTGTGGCGCCATGGTCCCACCACCAGGAAGTTCTTGTCGTTGGCCTTGTCCTGCGGTTCGACGGCGGCGTAGGTGGCATAGGCTCCGTAGATGTCCTCCTGGTCCCAGTAGCCCACCACCGTCATGGTCGGCACCTTGAGCGCGCGCTTGGCCAGGATCTTGTCGAGGGCCTGGTGCTGCCAATAGCTGTCGTAGGCCGGATGTTCGAACAGCTTGCGCGTGAAGTTCAGCTTATCGAGACCGAACTGTTTGGCGTAATCGCCCACCGAACCGGCGCGCAGCATGGCGTCGTAGTCGTCGTAGAGCCGGTGGCGAGCGCGCCGCCATTGCCTTTGGCGGTGGTCTGGCTGGCGATGTAGCGCAGGTTGGGCGTGCGGAAGGCGCCGTTGTGGAACCAGTCGTCGCCGCGCCAGCCGTCGACCATGGGACTCATCGGCACCGCCACTTTCAGCGCCGGATGCGGATCGGCGATCGCCATCAGCACTGTGAAGCCTTCGTACGAGGAGCCGATCATGCCGACCTTGCCATTGGTCTCGGGGACGTTCTTGACCAGCCATTCGATGGTGTCCCAGGCGTCGGTGGAATGGTCGGTGCGGGTGTCGTTGAGCGGGCCTTTGAGGGGGCGCGTCATGACGTAGTCGCCTTCGGAACCGTACTTGCCGCGCACGTCCTGGAACGCGCGGATGTAGCCTGCTTCGACGATCACCTCGTCGCCCTCGCCGACCGTGGCCGTGATGCTCGGGCTGACGTTGCGCTGGGCGCGGCCGCTGGCGTTGTACGGGGTGCGGGTCAGGACGATCGGCGCCTGTTGGGCGCCCTTGGGGATAACGATGACGGTGTGCAGTTTGACGCCGTCGCGCATCGGGATCATGACGTCGCGTTTGATGTAGTTGGCGCCGGGGATGGCCGCTTCGAACTTGGCGGGGATGTCGGGCGCCATCGGCGCGGTTTGCGCCACGGCGGCGGGAACGATCACCGGGAACAATAGTGAAGACAATAGCGAGGACAATGCAGCGACGACGGGAAGACGCATGGAGACTCCAAAAGGGGATTGCCTTGTATGAGCGGCAATACTACCTTATGGATTGCAGAGTCCGCAACGGCGCCGGCCGCGTGAATCGCAGTGAATCAGTTGATAAGCTTAAGCAAGACAGCGGTGGCGCCGGTTTGGACGATCATGATGCCAACCATCCACTGAATCAGCCCGAATTTCATTTCCGCCATGTCGGCGCGGAATTCAGCACGCACTTCCGACAGGCGCATATCTAGATAACTTTTTGTGACCAAATGGCTGTCGATCAGCTGAAACATCGCCGCCGCCAGCGCCTTGGCTTGCTTTTCGGGGAAGCCACCCTCAACCAGCGTATCCATGAATTCGACCGTGTTGAAATTGTCGGGCATATTGTTCTCCTTTTTATATTAGACCGGCGCCGCCCTGCTTCGGTTCCGCTGCGCCCGGCTGACCTTGACAGACCGCCGCCGAACTGCAACCATACGCGCATGATTTTTTCCCACACCACTCACGCCTGCCTGAATTGGCGCCGCTCCTAGCGCGCGGCCACTGTCTACCCATAGTGATGTGATATTTTTATCAACGCCGCCCTTGTCTGGTGGCGTTGTCATATTCGCCGCGCCGGACCAGGGCAACGTAAAGGAACCCTGATGAGTCTGCCTGACCAGTCCCAAGTTATCGCCACCGCCCCGGCCCCCGCCGCCGGCGCCGCCAAAGGCCCGACCGTGATCCTGACCGGCGACCGTCCGACCGGCCCGCTGCACCTCGGCCACTTCGTCGGCAGCCTGCGCAACCGCGTCGCCTACCAGCACGATTACAAGCAGTTCATCATGCTGGCCGACGCCCAAGCGCTGACCGACAATATGGACGACACCAACAAGGTGCACCGCAACGTGGTCGAAGTGGCGCTCGATTATCTGGCCGTCGGCATCGACCCGGCCAAGTCGACGATCCTGATCCAGTCGCAGATCCCGGAACTGGCGGAACTGACCTTCTACTATCTGAACATGGTCACCGTGGCGCGCCTCGAGCGCAATCCGACGGTCAAGACCGAGATCGCGCTGCGCGGATTCGAGCGCGACATCCCAGCCGGTTTCCTGACCTACCCCGCGTCGCAGGCGGCCGACATCTCGGCGTTCAAAGCCTCGCTGGTGCCCGTAGGCGAAGACCAGATTCCGATGATCGAGCAGACCAACGAAATCGTGCGCCGCTTCAACCGCATCGCCAACAAGGACATCCTGGTCGAGTGCAAGGCGCTGGTGCCGGAAATCGGCCGCCTGCCCGGCACCGACGGCAAGGCGAAGATGAGCAAGTCGCTCGGTAATACCATCAACCTGGGCGCCACCGCCGCCGAAATCACCGCCGCCGTCAAAAAGGTCTACACCGATCCGCTGCACCTGCGCGTCGAAGATCCGGGCCACCTGGAAGGCAACGTCGCCTTCACCTACCTGGACGCCTTCGATCCCGAAACGGACAAGCTGGCGGAAATGAAGGCGCACTACGTGCGCGGCGGCCTTGGCGACTCGATCGTCAAGAAGCGCCTGGAGGTGGTGCTGCAAGAGATGCTGGCGCCGATCCGCGCGCGCCGCGAGGAATTGGCCAAGGACCACGGCTACATCATGCAGATGCTGAAGGAAGGCACGATGCAAGCGCGCGAAGTGGCCGCGCGCACCACCGACGAAGTCAAGGCCGCCCTCGGCCTGCGCTACTTCTGACCGGGGTGACGCCGGACGGCGCGCAGCTGCTGCCGCACGTGCTGCCGCTGCTGCTGCTTTGGCTGGCGTCGGCCTACGGCGTCGCCAGCGTGGTGTGCTTCATCGTGTACGCGGCCGACAAATCGGCCGCCGTCCAACACCGCCGGCGCGTTCCGGAGCGTACCTTGCTGCTTTTGGGGCTGGCGTGCGGCTGGCCGGGCGGCCTGCTGGCGCAGCGCCGCCTGCGCCACAAAACCGCCAAAACATCCTTCCAGATCGCCTTCTGGTGCAGCGCGGTCGTCAACGTGGCCGCCGTCTGGTGGCTGTGCGCCCTTTACTAAGGATTCGACCGATGTGGCAAGGCGTGATGTGCGGCCTGCTGGCCGGGGCGATGTGGGGCATGGTGTTCGTCGTGCCGGCGTTTCTCACCGCCTTCACGGCGCTGGAGATGGCCTGCGGACGCTATATCGCCTATGGCCTCATCGCCGCCGGCTTGATGCTGCGCCGCCTGCCCGCGCTGCTGCGCCGCCTCGATCGCGGCGACGTGAACGCGATGATCAAGCATGCGCTGGCCGGTAACATCGTCTACTACATGTTGCTCGCTCTGGGCGTGCAGCTGGCCGGGGTGTCGGCGACCTCGCTGATCATCGGCGTGCTGCCGATATCGGTGACGTTGATGGGGCAAAAGGATCACGGCTCGGTGCCCGTCAAGCGGCTGATGCTGCCGCTGCTGCTGGTGGCGGCGGGTATCGCCTGCATCAACGTCGACGTCTTCACGCACAACGCGGGGTACGGCGCGGGGCAAGGCGCACCGCTGGCGAACAAACTGCTTGGCGTGGCGTGCGCGGTCGGCGCGCTGGGGTGCTGGACCTGGTATTCGGTCGACAACGCGCGCTACCTGAGGCGCAATCCGCACTTCAGCAGCGGCGAGTGGTCGGCCTTGTACGGCGTCTCGAGCGGCTTGATCGCGTTGCTGATCGCGCTGCCGGCGCTGGCGCTGTTCCATGCCGACGTCACCGGCGCGGGCGCCATT
>DASVTJ010000374.1:0-12961 GCA_036387635.1 Duganella sp. | reverse complement strand
CTCCACCACCTTCGACAGCAGCGCGAACGAAAACACGGCGGCGGCCGAAATGCTGACGACACCGGCGAGTGTGGTCGCCAGCAAAATGGAGATGAGTATGGGATCGATGTTATAGCCTCTTGTACCTGGAGCCGTGCCGCTGCGCAGGCCGGGGGCGTTATTTTACCGCCCGGCACGCTTTCCTGCTCATTTTTGGCTAAACACAGTCAAAATCAGCGTAATCGGCTCCGCCCGAGGTCAAGAGACGCCGTTTTGCTTGAACCACGCCAGCATGCGGCCCCAGCCGTCCTTGGCGTCCGCTTCGACATAGCTCGGCCGGTAATCGGCGTGGAAGGCGTGGCCCGAGTCGGGGTAGATGACGAACGTCGATTTGTTCGGCCCCTTGGCCAGCATCGCTTTCATGGCCTTGATCGAATCCTCGGTGATGCCGGTGTCCTTGCCGCCGTACAGCCCCAATACCGGCACGTTCAAAGTAGCCGCGATATCGATGGGATGCCTGGGCGTCATGGCGTTGGAGGTGCCGATCAGGCGCCCGTACCAGGCCACGCCGGCCTTGATCGACGGATTGTGCGCCGCGTACATCCACGTCACGCGTCCGCCCCAGCAGAAACCGGTCATGACGATCTTGTCGGCGTTGCCGCCGTTGGCCTTGGCCCAGGCGACCACCGCGTCCAGGTCGGCCATCACTTGCGTGTCCGGGGTTTTGGCGATGATGTCGCGCTGCAGCTCGGCGATCGAGGCGGACTTTTGCGGATCGCCCTGGCGTACGAACAGGTCCGGTGCCAGCGCCAGATAGCCGAGCTTGGCGAAGCGGCGGGCGACGTCGGCGATGTGCTCGTGCACGCCGAAGATTTCCGAGATCACCAGCACCACCGGCAGGTTGCTTTTGCCTTCCGGCTGGGCGCGGTAGACCGGCACCGTCTGGCCATCGACCGTGATGGTGATGGTGCCGGCGGTCAGGCCGGCGCTGTCGGTCTTGACGACGTTTTGCGCCATCACCGGCATCGCGGCGGCGGCAAAGCCGGTGCCCAGCGCCACCTTGAGAAAGTCGCGGCGGTCGACACCGTCCGACAAACTGGTTTTTGTCAGCAAACTCTCCGCGTCCCGCTTCAAATCATCCATGCGACTCCTCCGATAAAGTTAACCCCGGCATACCGGGGCTGGGTTTGGGCAAAGCGCACTGTTAGTGCGCGGAAGCACATACTTAATGTGCTTCCTCCCAGTTTTTGCCGACGCCCACCTCGGCCGTCAGCGGCACTTTCAGCTGCGCCACGCCGGCCATCAACTCCGGCAGCTTGCGCTTGACTAGCTCGAGCTCGGCGTCCGGCACTTCCAGCACCAGTTCATCGTGCACCTGCATGATCATCTTGGTCTGCAACTTGTCCTGTTCCAGCCAGTTTTGCACCGCCACCATCGCCAGCTTGATCAGGTCGGCGGCCGTGCCCTGCATCGGCGCGTTGATCGCGGCGCGCTCGGCGCCCTGGCGGCGCGGGCCGTTGGGCGAATTGATCTCCGGCAGCCACAGGCGGCGGCCGAACACGGTTTCGACGTAGCCGCGCGCCTTCGCTTGCAGGCGCGTGTCGTCCATATACTGTTTGACGCCGGAGAAGCGGGCGAAATAGCGGTCGATATAGCTTTGCGCGGCGGCGCGCTCGATGCCGAGGTTGGCGGCCAGTCCGAACGCGCTCATGCCGTAGATCAGGCCGAAGTTGATGACCTTGGCGTAGCGGCGCTGCTCGCTGCTGACCTCTTCCGGCGGCACGCCGAAGATCTCGGCGGCGGTGGCGCGGTGGATGTCGACGCCTTCGGCAAAGGCGCGCAGCATGTTTTCGTCGCCGGAAATATGCGCCATGATGCGCAGCTCGATCTGCGAATAGTCGGCCGAGACCAGATGGCTGCCCGGCGGCGCGATGAACGCTTCGCGGATGCGGCGCCCTTCCTTGGTGCGGATCGGAATGTTTTGCAGGTTCGGATCGTTCGAGGCCAGACGCCCGGTCACCGCCACCGCCTGCGCGTAGTTGGTGTGCACGCGCCCGGTGTCCTTGTTGATGCCCTTCGGCAGCTTGTCGGTGTAGGTCGATTTCAGCTTCGACAGGCTGCGGTATTCCAGCAGCACTTTCGGCAACGGATAATCCTCGGCCAGCTTTTGCAGCACTTCCTCGTCGGTCGACGGCGCGCCGCTCGGGGTCTTTTTCACCACCGGCAATTTCAGCTTCTCGAAGAAGATCTCGCCGATCTGTTTCGGCGAGCCGAGGTTGAACGGCTGTTCGGCCAGCGCGTGGGCCTGCGCTTCGAGCTCGGCGATGCGAGCGCCCAGCTCGGCCGATTGGATGTCGAGCAGCGCGGCGTCGATGTGCACGCCGTTGCGCTCGATCTTTTGCAGCACCACGGCGGTCGGCAGCTCAATGTTGCGGTAGATGTAGTTCAGGCGCTCGTCGTCCTCGACCGTGCCGATCATCGCCAGGTGCAGGCGCAGGGTGACGTCGGCGTCCTCGGCCGCGTATTCGGTGGCGCGCGCGATCTCCACCTTGTCGAAGGTGATCATGCTGGCGCCCTTGCCGCAAACGTCGACGAACGGAATGGTCGTATGGTTCAGGTGGCGCAGCGCCATGCCGTCCATGTCGTGCGGGCGGTGCGATTCGAACACATACGATTGCAGCAACGTGTCGTGATGGATGCCGCGCAGGCACACGCCATGGTTGGCGAAGATGTGGCTGTCGTATTTCAGGTTCTGGCCGACCTTGAGCTTGCTGTCATCCTCCAGCCACGGCCGCAGTTTTTCCAGCACGTGCTCGCGCGACAATTGTTCCGGCACGCCGGGATAGGCGTGCGCGACCGGAATGTAGCAGGCCACGCCCGGCTGCACCGACAGCGAAATGCCGACCAGCTGGGCGTTCATCGGCTCCAGCGACGTGGTCTCGGTGTCGACGGCGGTCAGTTCGGCCGCGCCGATGAGGGCGATCCAGTTGTCGAGCTGCTCGTCGGTGAACACGGTTTCGTAGTTGACGTTGACCTTCGGCACTTCGCCAAACAGGTCGCCGTTGGCCGAGACCGCGCCGCCGGCGGCCACGGCGGCGGCCGCCGCAGCGGCAGCCTGGCCGGCGGCGCCGATCGGCGCGGCCGGGGTCAGCGCGTTCAGTTCGCGCAGCAAGGTCTTGAAGCCGTATTTGCCGAAGAACGTCAGCAGCGTTTCCTGGTCCTCCGGGCGCGCGATCAGCGATTCGCTGATCGACATCATGTGGTCGGCCAGATCGCAGTCGGTCTTGACGGTGATCAGCTCGCGGCCCTTCGGCAGCCATGGCAGCGCGTTGCGCAGGTTTTCGCCGACGGCGCCGGTGATCTTGTCGGCGTTGGCCATCACCCCTTCGAGGCTGTCGTACTGGGTCAGCCACTTGAGCGCGGTCTTGGGGCCGCACTTGGGCACGCCCGGCACGTTGTCGACGGTGTCGCCGATCAGCGTCAGGTAATCGATGATGCGGTTCGGCGGCACGCCGAACTTGGCCAGCACGCCGGCCTCGTCCATCTTCTCGTTGGTCATTGTGTTGATCAGCATCACTTGCGGATTGACCAGCTGCGCCAGATCCTTGTCGCCGGTCGACACCACCACGTTCATGCCGGCCCTGGCCGCTTCCACCGACAAGGTGCCGATGACATCGTCGGCCTCGACGCCGTCGACCATCAGGATCGGCCAGCCCATCGCCTTGACGGCAATATGGATCGGCTCGATTTGCAGGCGCAGGTCGTCGGGCATCGCCGCGCGCGTGGCCTTGTAGTCGGGATACATGTCATCGCGGAAAGTCTTGCCCTTGGCGTCGAACACGCAGGCGATGTAGGCTGCCGGATAATCGGCGCGCAAGCGGCGCAGCATATTGACCATGCCATGCATGGCGCCGGTCGGGTGGCCGTCCGGGCTGCGCAGGTCGGGCAGCGCGTGGAAGGCGCGGTAAAGGTAACTGGAACCGTCAACTAACAGCAGGGTATTTTGCATAGGAACTAAATAGAGGTGAGGGCAAAGTCGGCGCTTTGCCGCGGATGGTGCACGAGTTGGACACGAATGCGACACGAATTGCCCATTATCGCAGGTTTTGGCCGACGTCCTCCGGCCCGGCCCGTGTTTCAAGTATGACAATATTCAACAATTCCCGTCACGAAATCAGTTGGAAATCAGCGGCCTTGCACAGCGAAGCGTGTCTGTTTGTTACAATGGATCATACATAAAAATTCCACGGCTTTTTACCTACTAAGGCGACCCATCATGACGCGCACCTCCCTCCTCTGGCCGGCCCTTTTCCTGGCGCTTGGCGCCAACGCGTTTGCGCAGTCGACGCCGAGCCAGGCGCCGCCGAAGCTGGAAAAGCTGGAGGAAGTGAGCGACGATTCGATCAACGTGACGGCCAAGCCGACGCCGGAACGCCAGATCACCGAGCGCCGCGACAACAGCGGCAAGGTGGTCGAGACCACGGTCAAAAGCGGCCCGAGCACCTACAGCCTGCGTCCGACGCAGCCGGTCGGCACCTCGCTACCGGGCGACGCCATGTCTGGCGCGGCCCGTGGCCCGCACTGGACCGTGATGGAATTTGGCGGCAAGAAGAAAAAGAATCCGGAAGACGAGGCCGCGACCGACACCGACGCGCCACCACCACCGCCACCAGCGGCGCCGGCGGTCAAGTAAAACCGCTAGTATCACCAGGATAACGACAGACGCGCCTGCTTCAGCAGACGTTGCAGACGCCCGCCACCGCGGGCGCCGACCCACCGAACCTCATCAAGTTTGCACATGGCAGTGTTTACCCCGGTCACCCTGGACGATATCACCCAGTGGATCACGCAATTTCCCGTCGGCGAGCCGCTGGCCCTCAAGGGCATCGCCTCCGGCATCGAGAACAGTAATTTTTTCCTGACCACGCAGCGCGACGCTCAGATGCAGCAATATGTGCTCACGATCTTTGAAAATTTATCGTTCGAGCAACTGCCGTTTTACCTGAACCTGATGCGCCACCTGGCCGATCGCGGCGTGGCGGTGCCGGCGCCGATCGCCAACGCGGCCGGCGAGCTGATGGTGCCGCTGCACGGCAAGCCGGCCGCCATCGTCACCAAGCTCGACGGCAGTTCGCAAATGGACCCGCAACCGGCGCACTGCGCCCAAGTGGGCGCCATGCTGGCGCGCATGCACCTGGCCGGCCGCGATTATCCGCTGCAACAACCGAATCTGCGCGGCCTGGACTGGTGGAACGCGACCACGCCGCAAGTGCTGCCCTATTTAACCGACAGCAACGCGCACCTGCTCAAGGCCGAGATGCACTTCCAAGAGGCATTCGCCGGCTGCGACACCTATCGCAAGCTGCAGCGCGGCCCGGTGCATGCCGATCTGTTCCGCAACAACGTCATGTTCGATGGCGAGCGCCTGACCGGCTTCTTCGACTTTTATTTCGCCGGCTGCGACACCTGGCTGTTCGATGTCGCCGTCACCGTCAACGACTGGTGCATCGACCTCGACACCGGCGTGCTCGACACCGCGCGCGTGCGTGCCCTGCTCGACGCCTACCACGCCGTGCGCCCGTTCACCGACGCCGAGCAGACCGGGTGGCAGCCGATGCTGCGGGCGGCGGCGCTGCGCTTCTGGCTGTCGCGCCTGTACGACTATTACTTGCCGCGCGAAGCCGAAATGCTGACCCCGCACGATCCGACCCACTTTGAGCGCATTTTGCGCGAACGCATCGCCACGCTGGCGCCGAAACTTTTCTGATGACTAAATTTCCCGCCCGCGCCGGATGGCAATGGGTCAAGCAAGGCATGATGCTCTTCCGCAAGCAGCCCGGCGGCCTGATGGCCCTGTTCTTCTGCTGCATGTTCGTTTCGTTGTTCTCGATGATCGTCCCGCTGCTGGGGCAGATCGCGCCGTTCGTGCTGACGCCGATGTTTACGATCGCGTTGCTGGAAGGCTGCGCCCAAGTCGACCAGGACAAGCGCGCGCTGCCGAACCTGTTGCTGAGCGGCTTCCGCAAGCCGGCGCGCAGTCCGCTGCTGATCGTCGGCTTGCTGAACCTGTTGTTGATCGTGATCGCCCTCGGCACGCTGTACTTGCTGGCGAGCGACGCCGTCATGCAGATGAGCACGAAACCGCCGCAAATCGACCCGGCCCAGCTTGAAGGCTTGCTGGGCGCGGTGTTTACCGCCTCGACGATCTACACGGTCGGCTGGATGTTGACGTGCCTGACCGCGCCGCTGGTCTACTGGCAACACATGAATTTGAACAAGGCGCTGTTCTTCAGCGTGGTCGCGGTGTTGCGTGGCTGGAAGGCGTTCCTGACGGCGGCGGTGACGTTGCACCTGATGTACTTCGTCGGCTGCAAGATTGTCGTGCTGATCTTCGGCACGTCGCAACTGGCGGTGGCCGGCATCTTCACCCTGTTCCTGATCACCATCGTGCTGACGCACTGCACCTTGTACGTCGCGTACCGCCAGATCTTCGGCCCCACCGACTTCGCGGTCCCGGCCAAAGCCGACGAGCGGGAACCGCTGCTGTAACTCCAGCAACTACAGCAACTACAGCAACTACAGGGTCAGAGCCATCTTTTCTACACGGACCCTACCGTAGTAGCGGAAAACGCCGCGCCGATCAGCGCGGCGTCACGCCCAGCGCAGTTCATGGCTCACAGCCGATTACCCCGCCGGCCGAGCCGCAATACGGCTGAGCTCGTGTAGAAAAGATGGCTCTGACCCCGGGTTGGTTTAATGGCTCAGGCGCTCGAGCTTGGCGATGCTGAGGTCGAGCACTTTCATGCCGTTGCTGCCGAAGTTGATCTGCGCGCGCGCGTTGGCGCCGCTGCCTTCGATGTTGACAATCACCCCTTCGCCGAACTTGCCGTGCGCGACCGATTCGCCGATGCGCCAGCCCGCGCCCTGCGCCTTGTGGGACATCGATTGCGCGATCTTTTGCGCGATCGCGTTGTCGGACCCGGTCAGCGGCGCGACGTCGTCCCACGGGGTTTTCTTGTTGGCGAACCAGTGCGACTGCACCTTCGGCGACAGCCATTTCATCGATTCCTCCGGCAGCTCGTCGAAGAAGCGCGATTTCATGTTGTAGCGGGTTTGGCCGTGCAACATGCGCGTTTGCGCAAAGCACATGTATAGCCGCTCGCGCGCGCGCGTGATCGCCACGTACATCAGGCGGCGTTCCTCTTCCACGCCGCCGTCCTCGCGCGAGCTGCTCTCGTGCGGGAACAAGCCCTCCTCCAGCCCGGTGATGAAGACGTTGTTGAACTCGAGCCCCTTGGCCGAGTGCACCGTCATCATCTGCACCGCTTCCTGGCCGGCCGTGGCCTGGTTATCGCCAGCCTCGAGCGACGCGTGCGACAGGAACGCCGACAGCGGCGACATCACCGTCGACAGCGGGGCGTCGGCGTCGAGGATCTCGAAGCCGTCCTCGTTGACCACCGGCAGCCCGGCCTGCTCCTGCGCGCGCGGGCCCAGATGCGCCGGCGCGCCGTGGCCGAAACCTTCCTCGGCGACGAATTGCGTTGCCGCGCTGACCATCTGCTCCAGGTTCTCGATGCGGTCGGCGCCTTCCTTTTCGGTCTGGTAGTGCGCCAGCAGGCCGCTGGCCTCCAGCACCACGCGCACCAGTTCCGGCAGCGCCATCTGCTGGGTCTCGAAACGGGCGCCCTCGATCAGCTTGACGAAGCCGCCCAGCGACGAGCCGGCCTTGCCCATGACATACGGCACCGCGCCGTACAGCGACACGCGGTGCTGGTCGGCCGCCGCCTGCAAGGCCTCGATCGAGCGCAGGCCGATGCCGCGCGTGGGGAAGTTGACCACGCGCAGGAAGGCCGAGTCGTTGTGCGGATTGTCCATCAGCTGCAAATATGCGATCGCGTGCTTGACCTCGGCGCGCTGGAAGTAGCGCAGGCCGCCATACACGTGGTACGGAATGCCGGCCGAGAACAGCGCGTGCTCGATCACGCGCGATTGCGCGTTGGAGCGGTATAGCACCGCGATCTCGCTGCGCGAGGCGCCGTCGGCGATCAGGTTCTTGGTCTCTTCGATGATCCACTGCGCCTCGGCCAGGTCGGAACTGGCTTCGTAGACGCGCACCTGCTCGCCATGGCCGGCGTCGGTGCGCAAGTTCTTGCCCAGGCGCTTGCTGTTGTTGGCGATCAGCACGTTGGCGGCGTCCAGGATGTGGCCGTGCGAACGGTAATTCTGCTCCAGCTTGATCAGGTTCTTGACGTGGAACTCGCGCTCGAACGCGCTCATGTTGCCGACGTTGGCGCCGCGGAAGGCGTAAATGCTCTGGTCGTCGTCGCCGACGGCGAACAAGGCGCCGCCGCCCTGCTCGCCGTGGCCGGCCAGCAGCTTGAGCCACTTGTATTGCAGGTCGTTGGTGTCCTGGAACTCGTCGACGAGGATGTGCTGGAAGCGCTGCTGGTAATGCTGGCGCAGCGGCTGGTTGCGGCTCAGCAGCTCGTACGAGCGCAGCAACAGTTCGGCGAAGTCGACCACGCCGTCGCGCTGGCACTGGTCGTCGTACAGCTGGTACAGCTCGACCTTCTTGCGCTCGTCGGCGCTGTACGGATCGATCTTGTCGGCGCGCAGGCCCTGGTCCTTGGCGCCGTTGATGAAGTACATCACATCCTTGGGCGGGAACTTCTCGTCGTCGACGTTGTTGGCCTTGAGCAGGCGCTTGATCGCCGACAGCTGGTCTTGCGAGTCGAGGATCTGGAACGTCGACGGCAACGCCGCGTCGCGGTGATGCGTGCGCAGCAAGCGGTTACACAATCCGTGGAACGTGCCGATCCACATGCCGCGTGTATTGATCGGCAACATTGCCGACAAACGCGTCGTCATTTCCTTGGCGGCCTTGTTGGTGAAGGTCACCGCCAGGATGCCAGACGGCGACACCTGCCCGGTCTGGATCAGCCAGGCGATGCGGGTCGTCAATACGCGGGTTTTGCCGGAGCCTGCGCCGGCCAGAATCAGGGCGCTTTGAGCCGGCAGGGTCACGGCGGCGAGTTGTTCGTCGTTCAGATTGTGAAGAAGATTTTGCATGCCGTGATTATACCGGCAGCGGCCTTCCGGGGTCGGTCCACGTGCTCCGGCGATGTATCCGCCGGGATACGCAAACCGTTCCCGGCGTCGGTCTTAGTAGATCACCACCGAGCGGATCGACTCGCCACTCTTCATCAGGTCGAAACCTTCGTTGATGCGCTCGAGCGGCAGGCGGTGCGTGATCAGGTCGTCGATATTGAGCTTGCCTTCCATGTACCAGTCGACGATCTTCGGCACGTCGGTGCGGCCACGGGCGCCGCCAAAGGCCGAACCCTTCCACACGCGGCCCGTCACCAGCTGGAACGGACGGGTCGAAATCTCCTGCCCCGCCGCCGCCACGCCGATGATGATCGACTGGCCCCAGCCCTTGTGGCAGCACTCGAGCGACTGGCGCATCGTGGTGGTGTTGCCGATGCACTCGAAACTGTAGTCGGCGCCGCCGTCGGTCAGCTGCACGATCGAGTCGACGACGTTTTCCACTTCGTTCGGATTGATGAAGTGCGTCATGCCGAACTTGCGCGCCATCTCTTGGCGCGCCGGGTTGATGTCGACGCCGATGATCTTGTCGGCGCCAACCATCCTGGCCGCCTGGATCACGTTCAGGCCGATGCCGCCCAGGCCGAACACGACCACGTTGGCGCCCGCCTCCACCTTGGCGGTGAACAGCACCGCGCCGACGCCGGTGGTCACGCCGCAACCGATGTAGCACACCTTGTCGAACGGCGCGTCCTCGCGAATCTTGGCCAGCGCGATTTCCGGCACCACGATGTAGTTCGAGAACGTCGACGTGCCCATGTAGTGATAGATCGGCTTGCCGTCGATGGAGAAGCGGCTGGTGGCGTCGGGCATCAGGCCACGGCCCTGGGTCGAGCGGATCGACTGGCACAGGTTGGTCTTTTGCGACAGGCAGAATTTGCACTGGCGGCATTCCGGCGTGTACAGCGGAATGACGTGGTCGTCCTTCTTCAGCGATTTGACGCCGGGGCCGACATCGACCACCACGCCGGCGCCTTCATGGCCCAGGATGGCGGGGAAAATGCCTTCCGGATCGGCGCCCGACAAGGTGTAGTAATCGGTGTGGCAAATGCCGGTGGCCTTGATCTCGACCAGCACTTCGCCTTCGCGCGGTCCGCCCAGCTCCACTTCCTCGATCGTCAGCGGCTGGCCCGCTTGCCATGCAATGGCGGCTTTGGTTTTCATTGTTCTTCCTCTGGCTGTTGGGCTGTTGTACTGGAGACCGGAACGGCAAACTGTTCCGGCGATCCCGCATCATAACAAGTCGGCGGCGACGCGGGGATTTCTAACGCGGCTCGACCGGCGTCGCCGGCCCGATCGACAGCATCTCCGACACGGTGCGCCACAGCTGGCGCGGCGAGGTCCACGGCTTGGGCAGGAAGCTGCTGCCGGCCATGTGGCGTTCCGGATGGCGCGCCGAATACAACAGCACGCGGGCGTCGGACTGGTGCTGGTGCAGGTGGTGCAGCAGCGCGCCGCCGTCGCCGTCGGGCAGGTCGGGATCGATCACCACCAGCGAAAACTGCTCGCGGCACAGCAGCGCCTCGGCGGCGGCCAGCGTGTCCACGTGGGTCACCTGGGTTTCCGGCACCAGCAGCACGGCCAGCACCAGCGCGGCGTCGGCGTCGGCGTCGATGTGCAGCACGCGCGGGGCGGCGGCGAAGATGGAAAAGCCGATCGCGGCGCCGTCGTGGCCGTGGTCGTGGTCGTGAAACGGACGGCGGGTCTCGTTGGAAAAATCGTCGTTCATGGTGTCTCCGCACTAAGCTGAAAATCAATGCATAGCCCGCAGCGATGGCGTGACGGCTGGCGGGGAAGCAGGATCGGCGGAGTTGGGCCGAAGAATAGGGAACGGTCGCGGGGAGGAGGCGGCCGGAGCTGCGGCAGGCGAAGATAAGGGCCTGCGGCGCTGGGTGCTGATTGCGTTGCTAGTTGATATTGTACAACAAAAATGCTTTTGAGAAATGAAAAAGGCAGGAAACCCCTGCCCGGTGCCGCCGATGTCTACTCGATATCTACTTCTTGAGACGTTGATTAAAAGCCGCGTGCAGGCCGTTTAACGTTTCCTCGGCCGCCAGCAGCTGGTCGGCCACCTCGTTGACCTTGCGCCGGTTCGAGCGGGCATGGTCGCGCAGCACCTCGAACGCGGTGTTGCGGTCGGTATGGAATTTGCACATCAGCAAGCCGACGGCCAGGCTGGTCTCGCGGCCCGCCGCCAGCGCGGCGTTCAAATTGAGTTCGGTGCGGCGCAGCTGGCGAATCTCGTCGGCGCGCGCCAGGCCGGCCGCGAACGCCGGCATCAAGTGTTTTTCATCGACCGGCTTGACCAGGAAACCGACCGCGCCATACGACGCGGCCTGCTTGCCGGCGTCGGCGTCGCCGCGTCCGGACAGGAACATGAACGGCACCGAGCTGGTGGCGTGCAGTTGCTTGGCCAGTTCCAGGCCGGTCATGCCGGGCATGTGGATGTCGAGCAGCGCCAGGTCCGGTTCGCGCTGGGCGATCACTTGCAGCGCTTGCTCGGCCGACGACGCCTTCAGGATGTCGTAGCCGGCGTTGCCGAGCACTTCGCCGAGAAAGTCGAGCAGCAATTGGTCGTCGTCGACGATAAGGATCAAACGCTTTGGGCTGGGAGAAACTGGCATGTGGCGGGAACCTTGAGCTGTTGCTAACGCTCCAATTATAAAGCGGAAAGGTGCTGCGGCTGCAACGATTTGCTGTTGTTGTGTACGACAAACAGCGCGGCGAACCGGGCGACCGCCCCGGCCACGCTTTCAGCTTGATAGACACTGCTAATGGCCGCCACCATGTCGGCCCCGAGGGCGACCAGCGGCGCGGCGTTGTCCGGCGTCATGCCGCCGATGACGACGGTGGGAACGCGGATCGCCGCGCGCGCCTGGTCGAGGATCTCCGGCCGGGTGGTGACGGCGTACTGCTTGACGCGCGACGGGTAGAAGCCGCCGAAGGCCACGTAGCTGGCGCCGGCGTCCTGCGCCGCGAGCGCGCGCGGCATGTCGCCGTAGCAGGAGGCGCCGATGATCTTTTCGGCGCCCAGCTGCGCGCGCGCCTGGGCGACGTCGGCGTCGGTGCCGCCCAGGTGCACGCCGTCGGCGCCGGTTTGTGCGCACAGGTCGATGAAGTCGTTGACGATGAACGGCACGCCGTAGCGCCGGCACAGCGCCAGCAGCGCGCCCGCCTGCTCGTGGCGCAGATCGGGGCCGGCTTCCTTGTGGCGGTATTGCAGCAGCGCGACGGCGTTGCCTTGGCCACCGGCGCCCTCGCCGGCGCCGGCGGCCAGCGCCTGTTCGCTCAAGTCCAGCAGGCGGGCGGTGTCATCCCAGTTCGGTGTGACCAGATAAAGTCCTTGCATGATGTTGTCTCCAGATGGGTGGGGCTAGCGCAGCGGAATGCGCTGGCCGGGGGCGATGGTGTAGGCGTCGCGCAGCGCGACGTTGCAGTACTGCTGCGCCAGTGCCAGCGCCCGGGCGGGCGGCACGCCGAGCGCCAACTGGCCGGCGATGGCCGACGCCAGCGTGCAGCCGCTGCCGTGGAAACCGCCGTTCAGGCGCGGCCAGCGCCATTCGCGCGGCGCGGCGGCACCCGGTGCAGCGGAGTCGGGCATACCGGCGTTGAGCGTATCGGCATTCGGTGCAGCGGAGTTGGGCATACCGGCGTTGAGCGTATCGGCATTCGGTGCAGCGGCGTTGCGCGGACCGGCGTCGGGCGCGTTGGCGTTGGGCGCGTTGGCGTTCGATGTGCCGGGGTTCAGTGCGTCGGCGCCGGGGCCGAACCAGCGGTTGACGACTTCGGCGCCGTCGTCATGGCCGCCGGTAATCAAGACATGACGGCAGCCGCGCGCCTGCAAGGCCCGCGCCTGCGCGCCCGGGTTGGGGCTGGA